>NZ_JBANSP010000040.1:0-44802 GCF_037167145.1 Paenibacillus sp. YIM B09110
AGGCGTTCATTCGGAGCTTTAGTCCCCACGGGACAGCTCCGAATGAACGCCTTCTTTATTAGATTAACCTTTGACAGCGCCGGCAACGACGCCTTTGACGATGTACTTCTGCAAGAAGATGAACACAATGATCGAAGGCAGCACAGCCATGACCATAGCCGTCATCGCATATTGCCAGTCGGACGTGTATTGGCCGACGAACGTGTACGCGGCAAGCGTCAGCGTCTTCGTATCCGGCGAGCCGTTCACCATAAGGAGCGGCAGCAGGAAGTCGTTCCAGATCCACATCACGTCGATGATGATGATCGTCGTCGTTACCGACTTCAGCAGCGGGAAGATGACGCTGAAGAAGAGGCGGAAGCCCGAAGCGCCGTCGATCGTCGCGCTCTCGTCGATTTCTTTTGGAATACCCTTCACGAAGCCGTGGTAGATGAATACGGCCAGCGGTGCGCCGAAGCCCCAGTAGAGAACGCCGAGTCCCCATGTGCTTTCGGATAAGTTAAGGTCCTTGGCAAGCTGCAATACCGTCAACATGATCGATTGGAACGGGATCAACATCGGCATAATGACCAGCAAGTAGAGCAGTGCGCTTGTGCGCGATTTCGTACGAGCAAGCTTATAAGCAGCGATCGAGGAGACGAGTACGATACCGGCCAGTCCGACGCCTGTAATGATGAAGTTGTTCAGGAACAGCTTCGGATAGTCGATGAACGACCACACGTACGAGTAGTTCTCGAAGACAAGCTTCTTCGGCAGCGCAACGACGTCGGTCATAACCTCGCCGAAGCTTTTCAAGGAGTTGTTGATGGCTAAGAATAGCGGGTACAGGAAGACGAGCGATAGAAGGACCATGACGATCTCGAGTACGATCCGTCCCGCTTTTCCTTGGCGGCTGCGTTTCATTAGGCTTCAACCTCCCTGCGTTTGAAGATCGTTAATTGAATGATAGTGACAAGCAGGACGGCAACGAACAGGATAAGCGCTTTGGCCGTGCCGTAGCCGTATAGATTGTTCTGGAACGTGTCGCGATAGATATCATAAGCGATACTGTAAGTCGTACCGCCAGGTCCGCCGCCGGTCAGCGACAGAATAACGTCGAACACTTTGATGGAATTCGTTAATGCCATGAACACCGAGATCGTGATCGAAGGTGCAAGCAATGGCAGCGTAATGCTGAAAAATTGTCTTACCGGTCCAGCTCCGTCAACCGTTGCCGCTTCCTTCAGATCATCCGGTACGGATTGAAGTCCCGCGATATAGATAACGAGATAGAAGCCGATCGACTGCCATACCGAGACGAGCAGGATGGAAACGAACGCAAGACCGGGCTCGCCGAGCCAGCTTAGGTTGAAGACGCCCCAGCCTGTACTGTTGTAAAGCGATTCGAAGCCTTGCATGAAAATGAACTTCCAGATGAAGCCGACGATAACGAGGCTAAGAATGTACGGAATGAAGAAGGCCGCTCTCAGCCAGGTGGATGACTTCAGCTTCATGTCGAGTATAACGGCCAGCAGAATCGCCAGCACGTTGACGATGATAATATACAGCACCGCATACTTGATCGTGAACCAAGCGGAGCTGGTGAAGTTCGCGTCGCCCGTAAAAATTTGCTTGAAGTTATCCAGTCCGACGAACGTCGGGTGTTTGGATATGCCGTTCCATTTCGTTAGCGAGTAACGAATGGTCATAGCGAATGGAATATAAAATGCGATAGCGATACAGATCAATACGGGCAATGTGAAAATGCCGAACTCAAGCTTCTCGCTCCATTTTCTGCCTAGAGATTTGAACATGAGTACACCTCTTTCGTCGCCGTTTATGTAGGCCTGAAATAGTCAAAGCCTATACAAAACAATCTTTTATTGTATGATTAGGAGCAGATATTGGGCGGATGCGCCATTTGCGCTTGGCTAAGTACGATTATAAAGCAGCGCTTTGGGCGTCAAAATGGATTTATGAAAACAGTTAGGGGTAAAAAGGTGAACAGGTAAGCGAAAGCGGACATTGATGTCGAAAAGGAGGGATGAGCCTTGTTCAATCGGGCATCCAAGACATTTTCCAATCTGATCGAGCTTGTGACTCGAAGGCTTGTGAACAAGCTTATTGTGCTATTTACGACCATTATTATACTCGTCGTCGGCTCGCTCACTTTCATCTCGTATCAGATGCTTCAGAAGGAGTCGGTTGCGAACAGCATTGCGAGTACGTCGAACAACTTGCTGCTCGTGAATCAGAATCTAGAGGATTATTTGAACGGGATTAAGCAATTGTCGCTGCCGCAAATCAACTATGACGAGCTGTCTTATGCCATTATGCACGAGTCCGAGGAGTACGCATCCCGCATGTTTGTGGAGGAGTACCTGCGGAATTTGTATTTTTCGCGCAAAGATCTCGAGGCGATCTACCTGTATGTAGTGGAACAGGACAAGTATTATGCCGTTACGAAGGAAAATTACAATGTCACGGTGCGGACGGCAACCGATCCGAATATTGCGCAGCTCCCGTGGTTTCGGGAAACGATGGACAATCCGAACAATCACGCCTATCAATCATTTGAGCTGGCAGGCGCGAAGCCCGGGTATCCGGTGGATACGTCAAACAGCTTCATGGCGTATCATCGGGTTCTTCGTTCGATTGCGTCGAGGGAACCGCTCGCGGTGCTGTCGTTCTATGTCAATCCATCGATGAAGGATGACATTATAGAAGATATTCCGTTCAGCGAGGGGCAGCATCTTATGTTCCTTAGCCCGGATGATCATGTTCCGTTCGCTATGGACGATCCGTCCTTCTACGGCCTTATGAAGCAGGACGGAGCATTCGAGCGGCTGGCAGATGGGAAGTCGGGGCGGTTCACATGGTCAGAGGGAGATCAAAAATATTTGGTCGTCTACAATACGAGCGAGCAGGATGGATGGCAGCTGGTAAAGCCGATCCCTTATCGCCAAATCTATGCGACAGCAACAACGACGCGTAACTTAAACTTCCTGATCGGCTTCCTGTTCCTGCTGCTCGCGGTCATCCTAGTGACGTTTTTCTCGAGTGCGATTACGCGGCCGCTGAAGAAACTGTCTTATCAGATGAGCCGGTTCAGTCATGGTGACTTTGAGGCGGAGACAGAGGTTGTCGGCAAGGACGAGCTCGCTTATTTATCCCGTCATTTCAACCAAATGGTACGGCGAACGAACGAGCTTATTAACGAGCGGTACAAGATGAAGTTGGTGGAGAAAAACGCGATTTTGAAGGCGCTGGAGGCGGAAATCAATCCGCATTTTCTATATAACGCGCTGCAGGCCATCTCGACCAAGGCGCTTAAAAGCGAGAGGTTCGACATCGCGGATATGATTGATGCGCTGGCGCTTACGCTGAGGTATGCAATCAGCGGCAAGGATATCGTGCGTGCGCGCGAAGAGCTTCAGCATATCGAGCGGTACATGGCACTGCAGAAGGCGCGGTTTGGGAGCAGGCTGCAGGTCGTTTACGACTGGGACGACTCCCTTATGGAACTGGAGATTCCGAAGCTGTCGATCCAGACGTTAGTCGAAAATGCGATCAAGCATGCGCTCGAGAAGGTGTCCAGCACCGTTACGATCAGCATCGGGGCGAGGGCAGACGCCGAGAACTTGGTCATATCGGTCCATGACGACGGACCGGGCTTCACGCCCGAGCGGCTGGAGCAGGTGCGGGAGTCATTCCGCAAGGAATGGGAAGAGAGGCAGGGCGATAATGCGGGCGACAGCATTGGCCTCGTTAATCTGCATACGAGGCTGAAGCTGCTCTATGGCGAAGAAGCCGAGCTGCGAATCGTGACGGAGGATAACGCAGGTACGGAAATGCAAATGTTATTACCGCGGGGAGGCGGCAGCTATGTATAGAGTGTTGATTGTTGACGATGAGGAGCCGCTGCGCGAGGCGATTCGGATTTTGGGCGATTGGAAGGGGCTTGAGGTGAGCGAGGTGCTCGAGGCGTCCGACGGGCTTAAGGCGCTGGAGCTGCTTGAGGCTGGCAGAATCGATCTCGTTATGGTCGATATGAAGATGCCGGAGATGAACGGGATGGAGTTTCTGCAAGTCGTGGAACGCGACTACCCGAACCTGCTAACGATTGTCATTAGCGGTTATAACGACTTTGAATACACGAGACAAGCCATCCATTCCAAGGTTGTAGACTATTTGCTCAAACCGATTAACAGGCAAGACTTGAACCAAGCCTTGCGCAAGTCGGTCGATCTTCTGGAAGCGAAGCGCAAGCGAGAGAGTGAATTCATCAACCGCAACATTACTCTAAATATGTCGTTGCCGAAGCTCAAGGAGAAAGTGTATCTCTCGATCATCGAGCGCAGCTTCAAGAGCCAGTCGAATGAAGCGTTTCTGCCGCTTATCGGCGCGGATGATATCAACAACCGATTCGCGGCTATTGTGATGCGCGTGTTGGATATGGAGCGGGTACGGAGCAGAAGGTTCCATAACGATACCGATCTGCTTCACTTCGCCGTCTCTAACGTGCTTAACGAAATTGCGGGCGACCGCTTCCAGTCATTCAGCTTCGCCAATCCGAAGCAGGAGCGTGAGCTCCTTGCCGTTCTAACGATGAACGGCGGATATCGCGAGGATATTGCCTACCATTCCCTCCATCAGATGAAGAAGGTAGCTTCTGCCTTGCAGGAGCTGTTCGGCATTACCGTAGTCATCGGGGTAGGAGAGTCTTGCTCCAACGCGCTTGATATTGCTTCCTCCTATGAGGGGGCGAAGGCCGCGATTAACGGCATGGATCTGCTGCGTCTGAAAGGTGCAATGGTCATGCCGGCTGCCGCTTCGCCGAAAGACGGTGGAATGCGCGAGCGTGACAAAGAGCGTGAGCGGGACAGCTCATCAGTGTCGATTACGAGCCGGATGGCCGTTATTCGAGCGGCTCTGGAGGCTGGAAACCAGCAGCATGCGAGATCGATCTTAGGCGAGCTTACGAAGCGGTGGAAGTCGGCGGAGCGGTTCACGATCGGCGATTCGGATCGCGTTATGGCCGAATATGTCATTTTGCTCAACGATATGGCCTTGGAGCTTGGAGTAAAGGAGGAGCAGCTTCCGATTGGCGAGGAGCATCCGCTGAGATCGATGGGGCTATCGTCCGATTATGATTCGTTCGAATCGTACGAGAGGCTGCTGCTCGGCATTCTCGATTATTACAGCGAGCTGATACGCAAGGCGGAGAGTGCCAATGGGCCGTTCGATGTCGCCGACATAAAGGCTTATATCGACGATCATTACTTCGAGGATATAAAAATTTCGATGTTCGCGGAGAAATATTTTTTAAGTCGGGAATACTTAATGAAGCTGTTCAAAGGGCAGTTCAGCTACGGCATTCACGAGTATGTTCAGAAGGTGCGAATGGACAAGGCAAAGGAGCTGCTAGGCGACTCGGCATTAAAGATTCAGGATATTTCCGAGATGCTGGGCTACAAGGACAAAAACTATTTCAGCAAGGCATTCCGGAACTATTACAGTCAATCGCCTTCGGAATTTCGTTCGGCGCAGCAGGACGATTAAGCGAAGCAGGCGCAGGTGGCAAAAAGTGAACCGCGGGCAAACTACACTTTTTTACCCTTAACTATTCACTTATGTACATTCTTATCCTATTGCGATTTCTTTACAATAGGCTACGAAGACCACAACAAATGAGGGAAATGGGGGCAACACCATGTTGAAAAGATTTCTCGCGCTGTCGGTCAGTCTCGTACTGGTCGTCGGAATATTAGCCGCTTGCGGCGGCAAAAACAATGAAACAAACAACGGCACGAACGCCGGAAACGGCGAAGAGGGCGGTTCAGACAAAGCAGTAACGATTAATATGTTCACGGCATCGCCGGAATACACGGATGCATTCAACGCTTACATTGCAGAATACAAAAAAGTGAAGCCGAATGTAACGATCAACCTTGAAATTATGCAAGCTGACTATAACACGGTATTGAAGTCTAAGATTGCGGCTGGCAGCACGCCTGACGTATTCCAGACAACAGCCGGCGGCGACATCGATACGTTCGCCGAATACAGCGCCGACCTGACGAACGAGCCGCTTGCGGCTGCCATGACGGACGCTGTGAAGATCAACATGAGCTCCTCCGATGGTAAAGTGCTCGGATTGCCGGTTAAAGGCAACCTCATGATGATGATCTACAACAAGAAGCTGCTTGCTGATGCAGGTATCACAGAAGTGCCGAAAACAACGGCTCAAATGGATGACGCTATCGCGAAGCTTGAAGCAAAAGGCATTACGCCGTTCGCCAACGCTTACAAAGAGTGGTGGGTATGGAAGCATATTTTCCAAAACTTCGTGAACGCGGCTGCTGAAGACGCAGGCACGACTCCGAAGGAATTGGTTGCTAAATTCATCGCCGGCGAAACGACGTTCAAGGATCATCCTGTACTGTACGACAACTTCTTCAACTTCATTGATACGACTGTTGCGCATGGCACGAACAAGCCGCTTGAACGCGACAGCAACGCCGAAGTGAGCGACTTTGCAACGGGCAAAGCAGCATTCATGACGGGCAAAGGCGCATGGGACGAAGAAGCGATTAAGAAAATCAGCCCGGACATCGAGATCGGCATCGTAGGTTACCCGGTCAGCGACAAGGCTGAACAAAACCAACTGATTACAGGCGCTGACCAAGCGCTTCGCATCAACAAAGATTCCAAAGTAGCGAAAGAAACAATCGAATTCTTCAACTGGCTGTATACATCCGACTACGGCAAACAATGGTTCTCGAACGTAGCGAAAGTCATTCCGCCGATCAAGGACGCTCCATTGCCGGAGCTGGATATGCCGAAGCAAATGGAAGAAATTTTGAAAACGGAAAAATCCGGCGATCTGACGGTCAACTACTCGCTCGATACTTTCCACCAAAAATTCGGCGAGCTTATGCAAGCTTACATCGGCGGCAGCAAAAAGAAAGACGCTGCAATCGACGAAATTCAGAAGGCGTGGGTACAATTCGGTTCCGCTCAATAAGAGCTGACCGCGCTAAGCAGCAGCGTATGAGGATAGAGCCCAGCACTTTCGCAGTGCTGGGTTTTCTTTATCTGAGTGCGCGGTAAGTTTGGCGGAGTCGGGTCGGCGGAGGGTGCGGCGGAGGCTATGTTGGATATCTGCAGTAACTTTTCTCGGTTTTGGGCGGTTTAGGAACCTATATTGGATTTTTGCAGGATAGAGGGCTTATTATCTGGTAAAAGTGCGGTTTCGAGCCGAAGTTACTGCGAATATCCAACATAGCTTGATAAACTGGACAAATAGTCGTTTCTAGATTGCAATAATCCAACATAGCTGCAGGGCGGGATTACGCAAGAGGATCTGTTGAGTCAACGAGTGAATAAGGAGGACAGGACAATGGCGGATAGACATACGATTGTGGAAAATGGGTTGTATCTTGTGTTCGATGTGACGGAGAGCGGTGATGTGAGGCTGATGCATTTCGGATCAGCACCGTTGAAAGCGGAGTTGATTACGGAGCTGCAAATGCCGGGCTTCCGCATGCTGGAGCTGCAGCTAACCGGTGAGGATCGGGCCGAATATCATGGCCGCTCGCATCGCGCTTCCTACCCAGGGCTGCGAATGGTGTACAGCGGGCATGAGGATAGCCGCAACGAGAATGGGCGGTTAATCGCGGTTACGCTCATCGATGAGGTGACGGGCTTGCGGGCGGTGCAGCACTACCAGTTCTATGACGGCATTCAGACCGTTCGTTGTTGGGTAGAGCTGGATAATGCAGGTTCGGAGCAAGTGGCAGTAGAGTATATCTCCTCCTTCGCGTTGACGGGCGTAGACAAGGAAGGCATGTTGGATCGGAACGAGAAGATGAATCTGACGATCGCGCACAGCGGCTGGCAGAGCGAGCTGCAATGGCGGACGTACAAGCTGCCTGAGATCGGCTTGTCGCATCTTGCCGATCGCGGCTCGAAGCGTCTTGCCTTCAGCAATACGGGCTCATGGTCGGCGGCCGAGAACTTGCCGATGGGCGTGCTGGAGAATACGGAGGCTGGCAGCAGCCTGTTCTGGCAGATTGAGCATAACGGCTCGTGGCATGCGGAGATGTCCGATCAGAACGATCATATGTATCTATACTTGAGCGGTCCGACGGAGCATGACAATCATTGGTGGCTGCAGCTTGCACCCGGTGAGTCGTTCAAGTCCGTGCCTGTGGCCGTTGGTGCAGTTCAAGGCGGCTTCGAGAAGGCGATTGCGGAGTTGACGCAATATCGACGCGCCATTCGCCGTGTGAATGACGATAATAAGCTGCTGCGAGTCATCTTCAACGACTACATGAACTGTCTATGGGGCTCGCCGACGACGGAGAAGCTGCTTCCGCTTATTGATGCGGCAGTTGATGTCGGCTGTGAATATTTCTGTATCGACGCAGGCTGGTACGCGCCGGGCGAATGGTGGGATGGCGTCGGAGAATGGATGCCTTCCGAGGAGCGTTTCCCCGAAGGCATCAAGTATGTGCTCGACTATATCCGCGGCAAAGGGCTTATTCCCGGCTTATGGCTGGAGCTTGAGGTTATGGGCATTAACTCGCCGAAGCTGGCGGAGACCGATGACAGCTGGTTCTTTATGCGGCATGGCAAGCGGGTAAAGGATCGCAGCCGCTATCAGCTCGATTACCGTAATCCTGCGGTCATCGCCCATGCCGATGAAGTCATTCGCCGTCTGGTTGAGGACTATGGAGTCGGCTACATTAAGATGGATTACAACATTAATGCGGGGATCGGGACGGAGACGGATGCGGACAGCATGGGCGACGGATTGCTGCGGCATAACCGGGCTTACTTGCAATGGCTGGATTCGATATTTGCTCGTTATCCTGAGCTGGTCATCGAGAACTGTTCGAGCGGAGGCATGCGGATGGATTACGCGATGCTGAGCCGCCACAGCATTCAGTCGACGAGCGATCAGGAAGACTACGTCAACTATGCGGCGATTGCCGCAGGATCGCCGGCTGCGCTTACGCCGGAACAATCGGCGATCTGGTCGTATCCGCTGCGCGAGGGCGATGATGAAGAGGTCATCTTCAACATGGTCAATGCGCTGCTGCTGCGCGTCCATCAGAGCGGACATCTCGCGGAGCTTAGCCCGCGCCGCCGCGAGCTGGTGAAGGAGGCGCTCGATTATTATAAGACGATTCGCGGCGACATTCGCGAGGCGCTGCCGTTCTGGCCGCTCGGGCTGCCGAGCGGCGGCGACGATTGGGTCAGTCTCGGGCTGCGCCGAGACGACCGCATTTACGTAGCCGTCTGGCGCGTTGCCGGCGAGACGGCGCAAGTGACGCTGCCGCTGCCCGTGCCTCCGCACGGGAGCTCCGCCGAACCGACGGTTCGCTGCGCATACCCGGCAGCGCCCGCCGTGGGCACGGACTGGACGTGGAGCGCGGCAGACAGCTCGCTTACCGTCACATTGCCAGCCGCTCGAACGGCTAGGCTGTTCGAGATCCGGCTGTAAGCGGCGCCTCCCGCCCGCTCTCGCCGTCCATCCGCGCCAATAGATATAGTTTCTATATCTATCGGCGCTCAACATATCGATCTTGCCGGCCCGCAAGGCCTTTATAGCCGCCATCCTTTTACAATATCTTAACTATCTATCGCGCTCCCTATTTGTTAGGATAATTCCCAAATGAAAAATAAAGGATAGGGTAGCATGCGAGCGACTTCATTGGAAACGGAAGCTTACAATCAAATCAAGGAGCGGATCGTACGCGCTGAAGTCATGCCGGGCGTGCTGTTGTCCGAGAATGAGCTGGCAAGCGAGTTAGGCATGAGCCGGACGCCGATCCGGGCCGCGATCGCGATGCTGGAGAAGGAAGGGCATGTCGAGAGCTTCAAAGGACGAGGCGTGCTCGTGAAAGAAATTTCGTTCCGCCAGTTTAGCCAAATGCTCGAAGTGCTCGTATCGATGCAGATGTTCGTCTTGGATATGGCGAAGCAAAGGGAGCTGCATTTCGACGTGGAAGCACTTGGCCTTTACTTGAAACGTCAGGACGTCTCCCGCGAGGAGGGCGACTTTCTAGGCTACTACAACAATTCATTGATGTGCATCGAGACGATATTAAGCGCCATGGGCAATGACTATATGATTCAAGTGCTTGAATCTTATCGAGGTAAGTTCATCTGCCGGATGGTCACGTTCCGCAAGCAGTTTCCGCAATTAAAGCCGCAATGGGCCAATGTCATGAACGCCAAAATCTATCAAGCGCTGCAGCGCAAAGACTATGACGGAGCGAAAGCGGCGATTGAGGAAAATTATATGAATACGACGCAGCAGCTTATGCTGAGCGGCGTTATTTAAGAGTGAAGGGTGCCTGCGCAGGCATCCTTTTTTGTTTAAATATAAGCGTTTATAAGTTTATCGTGTTATAACCCAGCTTATATTTCACCGCGAAACGTTAGCTTACGCCTCCAAAGGACGGCGAAAGCCGTTTTACGCTTGTGTAAAGCGAACATGGTTTTTTACATATCATTTAGACTGCGATAACAATCCACTTACATACAACCTGCATACTGATCTCGGATAGTGATTCTTTCATTGCAAGATCCGAGAGGAGAGAGATTAGTGACAATCGTTCAAGCAATCCGCAATGCAGGTGAAATTTGGTATGACGATGCACGATTCAATACGGACAAGCGTCCGTGGTTCGGCAAGCTGCCGGAGCTGGCAACAGGAGATTTCTCTTTCGCGGTATTGGGAGACCGTTGCGGCATGGCGACAGCGGGCGTATTCGAGAAAGCGCTCGAGGTTGTAGCAGACTTAAAGCCGGATTTCGTCGTTTCGGTCGGCGATCTGATCGAGGGCTACTGGCGCGACGCTGCGGATGCAGAGGCCGAATGGGAATATATCGATGAAAAAATCAAAGCAACGGAAGTACCTTTCTTCCACGTTGTCGGCAATCATGATTACGGCAATGGGGTCATGCTAGATGTATGGCGCGATCGCAAGGGCTTCGAATATTACGCATTCCGGGCAGGTGACGCGTTGTTCCTCGTACTCAACACAGAGGATCCGCCGACCGAGCTGTCCGATGAATTTATCGATATTATCAAAAAAGCAACCTACAACGTTCAGAATGATCCGGAACATATGGAAGCGCATATGCAAGCCTTTTACGATGACATCGTAAGCCGAATGTCGCCTGAGCAGCTCAAGGAAATGGGACGCATCGACCTTGCGTTCAGCGATGAGCAGCTCGCGTTCGCAGAGCGTGTGCTCGCAGAGAACCGCGACGTGAAATGGACCTTCATCAGTATGCACAAGCCGGGCTGGAAGTCGGAAGACAAGCGTTACGCCAAGCTGATGGAGCTGCTGGACGGACGTCCGCATACGGTATTCGCTGGACATCTGCACGCCATGGAATATTCCGTAGTCGGCAATGGCGAACGTATTCAGCTCGGAAGAACAGGCGGCCATGCGCATGGCAACGGACCGGAGAGCGACAACTTGTTCTTATGGGTCAATGTACGTGACGGCAAACCTTCGTACCGCGTCATTCATCTCGACGGCGTACAAGAAATCAACCATTACAAACCGCAAGAACATTCGCATTCTTAAGGAGGCTTAATTATTATGCAACCTATATTCTTCGCACATCTGACCGACACCCATATCAACGTTCCAGGCAAAAACCCTTTGTTCGAAATGGATGCCACGAAAAAGCTGCGCGAAACGTTCGCGGAGCTCGGCAAGCTGAGCCAAAAGCCGGCGTTTGTCGTTATTAGCGGCGATCTTACGCAGGATGGCGACGTAGAGGATTACCGTCATCTTCGCACAGTGCTGGACGAGGAGAAAGCAAAGCTTGGCGTACCGGTATATGTTGCCTTAGGCAACCACGATTCCCGTCCGTTCTTCCGCGAAGGATATTTGCAGGAGCTGCCGTCGGAAGAGTCCTACTATTATAGCGTGATGGAAGACGGACTTCGGATCGTCGTGCTGAACACGCAAGTTCCGGGCATCCATGGCGGCCGCTTGGATGAAGAACAGTTGAATTGGCTCCGCGACTTGCTTGTAACACCGGCACCGAACGGCACAATCATCGTTCATCACCATCCGGTCGTTCCGACAATGACGCCGATGATGGACAGCCATCTGCTCGACAACCCGGGGGACCTCGCAGCAGCAATCGAGGGCAGCGACGTGATCGGTTTGTTGTCGGGTCACATTCACTGCAACAATATCGGCATATTCCAAGGCGTGCCAAGCGCTGCGGCGACCGGCGTCGCGTTCGGAATCGAGCCGACTAGCAATGACAGCATGAAATTCATCGACAACAGCGGCTACAACCTCGTGCTGGTGAAGAACGGGCAAATGGTCGTTCATCCGATGCCGATGGCAGGCGACCAACGAATCGTTTTTGAGTGGAAGATAGATGCTGCACATGCACATGCGTAAACAGAACGGAATGTCTACGAACTAATCGTAAATATATAAGCCCCAGGGGGCCAATAAGGAGATGGAGTTAATCATGGCTTACAAAAAAGTAGCTGCTGCCACGCTAGTATCGTTATCTTTGCTGGCAACGGCTTGTGGCGGCAATGCGAGTAATACAAACGGTACGAACACGAGCACGAGCTCGAATGCAAATGCGAATTCGGCTAATGCGGCAAAAACGGACAATACGGCATCGAACGAGCAAGTGACGCTGAAGTTCTATAGCTACAACCTTGCGATTGCCAGCCAGGTTCCGGGGACGGAGAAGCTGATCAAAGAATTCGAAGATGCGCATCCAAATATTAAAATCGATGCCATTCCCGTAGCTTCGACGGATATTAACGCCAAGGTGCAGGCCGATATCGTAGCGGGCACGGCGCCCGATATCGCGCAATTGACGTTCGACGGCCTCGACTTCGCCGTCAACAACTTCAATGCCAAGCCGCTTGAAGATATCGTGCCGGCCGATGAACTGCAAAGCAACTTCGAGGGCTTCTCGCCGAACGGCATGAAGCTGGGTCAGTTGAACGGCAAAACATACGGCCTGCCGTTCACGTTCAGTACGCCGGTTCTTTTCTACAATGCGAAGCTGTTCCAAGATGCGGGTCTTGATCCGGAAGCTCCTCCGACGACTTGGGAGCAAGTGAAGGAATACGGTTTGCAGATCGGTGAGAAAACAGGCGTTACCGGCACGCATGTAGGCGGCGCGGCAGGCGGCGACTGGATCATTCAAGCATTGATCGGAAGCAATGGCGGACAAGCGTTGTCCGACGACCGCAAGACGATTAAGTTCGGTGAGCCTGAAGCGATTGGCGCAATCGAGATGTGGCAGGACCTGATCAAGAGCGGCGCCAACAGCAAGCTGAACGACGGGGAAGCGATGGAAGCGTTCAGCCAAGGAAAGCTCGGCATGCTGTTGTTCACAAGCGCGATTCAAAGCTCGTTCGTTGCAGCATCGCAAGCAGGAGGCTGGGAATTGAAGACGGCGAAAATGCCGGCCTTTGGCGACAAACCGACGACGCCGGTCAACTCGGGCAGCGCCTTGTTCATTCTGACGGATGACAAAGCGAAGCAGCAAGCGGCATGGGAGTTCTTGAAGTTCGCGACAAGCGAGCGCGGCTATACGATCATTACTTCGGAGATCGGCTACTTGCCGCTTCGTCCGGCTATCGTGGAAGACCCGAACTACTTGAAGGGCTGGGTAGAAGCGAATCCGCTCGTGAAGCCGAACCTGGAGCAGCTTGACTCGCTGAAGCCTTGGGTATCGTATCCGGGCGCGAACTGGAAACAAATCGAGACGATTCTGAATGACTCCGTATCGAAGGCGATCGTGAGCGATGGCGATGTGGCCTCCATTATGCAGGATGCGCAGAAACGCGCCCAATCGCTGATTCAATGAGCTATGATGCAGTAAGCATGACCCGTCATGCAGCAGAAGCGAAGCCGCAAAGCAAGGAACGCAAGTCGTTCCTGCTGCGGCTTGGCCGAATCAAGCCGTACATCTATTTATTGCCGGCTCTTGTTTCGATCGGCTTTTGGATTTATAAGCCGCTGCTGCAGACGTTCCAGCTAAGCGTCTACCAATGGAATTTGCTTCCTACATCGCCGAAGCAATACGTTGGATTGAAGAACTTCACCAATCTGTTCAACCTGCCCGAGATGGGCATCGCGCTTTGGAATACGCTGATCTACACGGTAGGCATCATTCCATTCTCGCTTATCATTCCGCTTATTATCGCAATCGCAACGGACAATATCGGAAGAAAGGCGAGCAATGTCTATCGCGCTCTCATTTTCTTGCCGATGATCATGGCGCCGGTTGCCGTATCGTCCGTATGGCGCTGGATCATGCATCCGACGAATGGCATATTGAACAAGGCGTTAGTTGACTGGTTTCATCTCTCTGAACCGATCCGTTTCTTCACCGATGAGCATTGGGCGATATGGTCGATTACGTTCATCACGGGCTGGAAGCTGATCGGCTTCAGTACGCTTATATTTTCGGCGGCAATGACGGGTATCAACAAGGAATACATTGAAGCGGCCAAGATTGACCGAGCGAATGGGTTCCAAATCATTTGGCATGTTCTCTTGCCGCTGCTCTCGCCGACGATTCTGTTCATGGCCATGATGAGCACGCTTTTCGCATCGGAAATGAGCTTCTCTTATATTAACGTGCTTACGCAAGGCGGACCTTTCAACACGACGACAAACATATATTACCTGCTGTGGACGTACGGCTTCCAATCGTTCAACATCGGCTCGAGCTCGGCTGCCGCTGTCGTCTTCTTCCTCGGATTCGGCGTGCTTGCTTGGCTGTTCATGAAATTAACGAAAAAGCTGTCGTTCTTCGACAACTAGAGAGGAGGGAACGAAGATGGAGAAGGCTGGACGCAAGGCGGGTTTTTATACGGCTGCTACGGTGAAGCATGCTGCATTGATCGCGCTCGCGCTGCTGGCGGTTTTTCCGCTCTATTGGATGGTCGTAACCTCCTTGAAACCGGAGACCGAAGTGTTCACCTCAAGCTTAATTCCGCTTCATATTACTTTCGATAATTACGTCAAAGCATGGAATGCCATTCCGATGGGTCGCATGCTGGGAAATTCCATGGTCGTGGCTATTATTCAGACAGTTATGCAGCTTTTTACAAGCATATTGGCGGCCTATGCGTTCACTCGCTGGGAATTCCGCGGCAGCAGCTTGATCTACGGATTAATCGCACTTACATGGCTCGTGCCTTTCCAAGTCATTATGATTCCGAACTATGTCGCGATCAGCGGCTTTGGCTGGCGCGATCATTTGATGGGTCTTATCGTACCTAATATTGCTTCGGCGTTCGCCGTGCTTCAATTGTACAACGCGTTCAAATCGTATCCGAAAACGCTGATCGAAGCCGCAAGGCTGGACGGAGCTTCCGATTGGGGTCTGCTGTGGCGCACGATCATGCCGAATCTGAAGGCTTCGGTCGCTTCGATCGGCATTCTGCTGTTCATCACCTCTTGGAACGATTATTTCTGGCCGCTCCTCGTGACGACGAAGCTGGAAAATACGACGATCCAAAAGGGTCTGCAAATGTTCATCTCCTCCGACGGCAATATGTGGGGAGCGCTTATGGCGGCGACGACGATCGCAAGCTTGCCCGTACTCATCATCTATCTTATGCTGCAACGACAAATTATCGATTCTTTCGTAAAAGGCGGACTGAAATAATGACAATGACAATAGACAGCAACAGCAACAAACGGCTTCTCCAGCTGGAAGGTGCTTATAATGTAAGAGATATCGGCGGTTATGGAGCTGCTGAAGGGCTTACGGTACAAAAAGGTCGTTTCCTGCGCGCGGACGGACTGCATCGATTAACGGATGGGGACCAAGACGCGATTGTGGGAATGGGCGTACGCACTGTCATCGATTTGCGTCATGCCCAAGAGCTGGCGCAGAAGCGCAACGTGTTCAACGGGTCGGAGCGCGCTAACTATTACAACATTAGTTTAATTAATCCGGCGACATCGACCAATATGAATATTCGCAGCTTGGGCGATATGTACGTCAATATGCTGGATGAGTGTGGACACCTGCTCCGCGAAGTGTTCGAGCGAATGGCCGAAGCCGAAGGCGACTGCGTGTTGTTCCATTGCGCGGCGGGCAAAGACCGTACTGGCGTCGTCGCAGCCCTGCTGCTTGATCTGGCAGGCGTCGAGCGCTCGGTCATCGTAGCCGATTACGCCGAGACGGAGGTCAACCTCGCGCCGATCATGGATGAGCTGCGCAAGGACCGTCCAGAGCAAATTCCGGCAGAGATGTACGAGCTGTTCCTGGGCAGCGCGCCAAGCAACATGGAGATGATGCTCGACCATCTGCACGGCAACTTTGGCGGGGCGGAGAGCTACTTCGCAAGAATCGGGCTAAGCGATGAACAAATCGCAGTTTTGAAACGGATGCTTCTGCAGCCGTAAACTCCATCCCAGTATCCCAGCTCGACTCTGGCCATAATTGCATTGCTTGGTTGGATTTCATCCAATCAAACAACGAATAATCGGCGATCGACCTCGTTTGACTGGATTTCGTACAGTCAAAAGTGGTCAAATGGACCGAATGAGCTCGATCGCACGCATTTGCCTGTATGTTTTCCAATCAAAAGTAACTTTCTTCCTAAATCGGCCGTTTTGATTGGATGATTTCCACCCTGGCACAATTCCTATGGAAGCAGAGCTGCAAGAAATGCTATAATTTGGTCAACACATAAGCGAACGAAGAACGTTCTTGATGCCAATGGCACAGGAACGTTCTTTTTTGCGTTCACAAATTAGAGGAGGGAATAAGAATGAGTTTTGAGAAGGCGCACCAGGCATTCGTAGACGGTCATTTAGCTAGCAGGGGCGGAGAACGCAAGGGGGGGCTGGAGCGGGGACACGGTTACGCCGAAAAGCTGTTTTTGCAAAACGTATGGTGGCCGTTATTCGGCAGCTTCGAACATTTGCATCCGGAGTATGAGGTGTACGATTGGAATCGGAAATCGCAATTTCTTGATTTCGCTTTTTTGCCGGGGCTAGGCCGGTTCGGCTTGGAATGCGACGGTTTTCAATCCCATGTGAAGGACATGGATAGGCAGAGCTTCAGCTACTCGTTGAACCGAGATTCCTTTCTGACGGGTATGGGGTGGAGGATGCTTCACTTTTCGTTTGATGACATTAAGGAACGGCCGGAGGTCTGCCGCATGCTGTTGCAGTTGGCGGTTAGCAAGTCGGTTATGTTGGGAGATTACACTAAGCCGGCGGTTATTGCGGAGAAAGAGGTTTTGCGGCTTGCCTGGCACTTAGGGCGCTCCATTAGACCGATTGATGTTACCAAGGAGATGGATGTGGATTTCCGTACGGCGAGAAAGTGGCTTCAGGCGTTGGTGGCGAAAGGGTGGTTGCGGCCGATCAGCAGCGGGCGAGGCGTGCTGTATTACGAGCTGAAGGAAGGCACGCTTGATCTTCTCCTTTCCTGAATAAGCATTTGAGCGATTTTTGGTGGAATGGCGGGGAATGGGCGGATTAGGTTTCACCAGTAGATTAGAGAATCGCTTCTTTCCTTAATACCTGATACTGTAGAGATTAGTGGCATACGGCCTGTGCCAATAAATCGGCAGGAGGAATGGATAAATGGATTCTTTTCGTGCACTGGTGCTGGAGAAGCAGGACGAGGAAGTAACGGCGAAGGTGGGGACGTTGCGGATCGATGATCTGCCGGAGGGCGATCTGCTCATCAAGGTCGCATACTCCAGCGTCAATTATAAGGATGCGTTAGCGTGCAAGACAGGGAGCAATATTGTTCGCAGCTATCCGTTCGTTCCGGGCATCGATCTCGCGGGCGTTGTCGTATCATGTGAAAACGGACGATATCGCGCAGGCGAGGAAGTGCTTATTACAGGGTATGGACTCGGAGTCTCGCATTACGGCGGTTATAGCGAGTATGCGCGAGTGCCTTCGGAATGGGCGGTCAAGCTTCCTGAAGGCTTGACGATGACGGAAGCAATGGCGCTTGGAACGGCAGGCTTCACTGCGGCGTTATCGTTGTACGAGCTGGAACGGGACGGACTCCGACCGGATAAAGGGCCGTTGCTCGTCACGGGAGCTTCCGGCGGTGTCGGCAGCATAGCAGTAGCTATTGCTTCCCGGTTAGGTTATGAAGTGACGGCAAGCTCGGGGAAGGCGGACATGGGCGAGTATTTGCTGGGGCTTGGCGCTAAACGCGTCGTATCGAGGGAAGAGGTCGTTTCCAAGTCATCCGCACCGCTAGGCAAGCAGTTATGGGCGGGAGCGGTCGATTGCGTCGGAGGCAAGACACTGGCGTCGATTATCGCGAGCTTGAATTATGGCGGGGCCGTAGCGGCGAGCGGCATGACGGGCGGAATCGATCTCCCGACCTCCGTTTATCCTTTCATTCTGCGGGGCGTGCGCTTGATCGGCATCGATTCGGTCATGGCGGAGATGGAGAAGCGGCTCCGCGTATGGGAGCTGCTGGCCGGACGCTACAAGCTGGATAATCTGGATGCCATGAGCGAGGTTATCGAGCTGGAACAGGTTGCGGCGTATACGAAGCGCATGCTAGAGGGAGATTCGCGCAAGCGGATGGTCGTTAAAATATAAAAAAGCGCTATCCGCCATAGTGAGCGGGTAGCGCTTATTGTCTTATCCGCGTTGCAATCTGCGTGCGCGGAATTGCTTGTATTGGAAGTACACCGTGCAGCCGATGCAGTAGCCGAGCAGCGCGGCGAACGCCGCAGCGCCCATCATCGCCGCAAAGACGTTGCCTGCCGCTGTCCAGCCGAATAACAAGCTGATCAACGACAAAGTGAGGAAGCCTACGGCAAGCGAGTTATTGAATCGTTGCAGCTCGGCTGCTTCCGTCTGGGACTTCGCTACGAGCTGCGTAAGAAACGGACGAGCGATCCGAATGAACAGATTCGCCTTCGCTCCGAATATAAGGCCAATCACCTGAATGACGAACAATGCCGCGATAATCCATGTTGCCTGCGTAAGGAAAAACGCTATTAAGAAGATCACAATACCTGCCTGATTGCTTCGCACGTACGGAATAGGTATCTCTTTCATGTGTATACCAACTTTCCTTATCGGAATTAAACTAATTAATTTGATTATAGTTCGAAGCGGCGTTTTTAGCAATAGATCAGATGCTCCAGTCGAACAATATCTCAAAAAAAGGTTGAGTTATCCGTCCGCATTGAAATACCCGTCTTTTTATAGCATAGTTAGGAGAAATAACCTGCCAATGGGCAGGGCAACGAATGGAAAGCGAGTGTGCGGCAATTATGAGAGTTCATATCTTGATTGCGGATGACGATAAGCATATACGCGAACTGCTTCGGTTTTTTTTGCGCAAGGAAGGGTATGAAGTGTTCGAGGCGGAGGATGGCGAGCGCGCATCGGCGCTGATGGAGCAGGTGCAAATTCATCTGGCGGTCGTCGATGTGATGATGCCGGCGAAGGACGGGTTGGCGCTATGCCGCGAAATTCGGTCGTACTACGACATTCCCGTTCTTATGCTGACGGCGAAGGCGGAGATGGCGGATAAAGAGCAAGGGTTCTTGGCGGGGACGGACGATTACATGGTGAAGCCGTTCGATCCGAAGGAACTGCTGTTCCGCATCAAGGCACTGCTTCGCCGCTATCAGATGGTGTCGTCAGAAGTCATTCGGCTGAATGAAGTTACCATCGATCGCGGTAGTTACGAAGTATGGATCGGCGATGAGCGGATATCTTTGCCGTTAAAGGAGTTCCAGCTGCTGGCGCAGTTAGCGGGCCACCCGGGTCGGATTTTCACGCGGGAGCAATTACTGCAGCTTATATGGGGTTCGGACTTCATGGGCGATAGCCGCACGATCGACGTACACATAAAGAGGCTGCGCGAGAGGTTCGAAGGCCGGGAGCAAGACCTCATCCTAACAACGATAAGAGGGCTTGGCTATAAGCTGGAAGTGCCTAGCAGATGAAAATAAAGACGAAGTCGCTTTACGTCCGAATCGTGCTCACCTTCGCCTTCATCGGTTTAATAAGCAGCATAGCGGGGTTGTTATGCTCCAGTATGTATTATCAGTCCAAGCTGCTCACGGGCAATGAACGGAAAGCCGTTCAGATCGGCAATGAAATCAAGACGCTGCTGGAGAAGACGCCGTCGCTTGCTATGGATAGTTATTTGGCTCATATCGCTAATTTGGGCTACCAGATTTATGTCGTTAACGATCGGAAGGAAGGGGCGTTTTACGGCTCGTCATTCCGCAGAGGGGGGCTTGATCCGGCTGACGAGGAACGCGTGCTGAACGGAGAGCTGTATTACGGCACAGCCTCGGATTGGGGCTGGTTGTCGGTGTCCAGTCTGTTCGAAGATAGCTTGCGCAATACGGTAGGCGTTCCGATGACGGTGAACGGTGAGCGTTACGCGTTGTTCATCCGCCCCGATCTGCAGCAGCAGCTTGGCGATATTCGGATTATTATGGCGGTGCTGCTGGGCAGTACGTTCGTATTCAGCCTCTGTTTGATCGTTATCTTCACGACGTATATCGTTAAGCCTATCAAAAAGCTCACCGAAGCGACGAGACGGCTGGTCGGCGGCCGCTTCGACGTCGAGGTGCCGCTCGATGTGGCGCGGCAAGACGAGCTCGGAAATTTGGCGCGGCATTTTACGGAAATGGCCGTATCGCTAAGGCAGCTCGACGAGATGAGGCAGCAATTCGTGGCCAACGTGTCGCATGAAATTCAAACGCCGCTCACGTCGATTCAAGGATTCGTGCAAGCCGTTCTGGATGAGGGTTCGACGCTGGAGGAGAAGGAACGCTACTTGCACATTATCGATGAGGAGAGCAGACGCTTATCGGCATTAAGCAAGCAGTTGCTGACGCTCGCGGCGCTCGACAATCAGTCGCGCGCGCCCGATGTGACGACGTACAGGCTGGATGAGCAGCTTCGCCAAATCATCATTTTGCTGGAGTGGGAATGGACGAGCAAGGGGCTCGAGCTGACGCTCGACCTGCCGGAGACGACGATTACTGCGGATGAGGGGCTGCTCTATCAGGTGTGGCTGAATCTGATCGTTAACAGCATGAAGTTCACGAGCAAAGAAGACTCAATCCGTATTGCGATTCAGGTCGAGCAACCGGAGATAATTGTCGTTACGGTGAGCGATACGGGGATCGGCATCATGGCCGACCAGGTGCAGCATCTGTTCGAGCGGTTCTACAAAGCCGACAAATCGCGGAATCGAAGCCGCTCCGGGAGCGGGCTGGGCCTGTCCATAGCGAAGGATATCGTAACGCTGCACGGAGGAACAATTACCGCGGAGAGCGAGTTAGGCGCCGGAACGATCATTACTGTCAAGATTCCAAAACACCAACTGCAGAACGTTTTGTAACATTCCGTTCATCGTGCGTTCATATTCCCTTCCGATAATGAGGGGGAATTGAACGGACTGGAGGATGATCGCAATGTTTGGATTATTATTGTTTCTGCATTTGGCTGGTCTCGCACTGTGGATAGGTTCACTGGTGACGATATTGGTTGTGCTGCCGCTCGTAAGGAAGAATGTGAGCACGGTTGAAGCAAATATTTTAATTGGCAAAATAACGCGTGCATTCAGCTTGATCTCGCACCCGAGCGCGCTGTTTGTTCTCGTATCAGGAGTACTCATGCTCATTCAGATGGAGCTGGGTTCGGACAAGCCACTTTGGCTGGACGTAATGGAGAAAGGCGGCGGAACCGTCGCGCTGTTATCGCTTATATTAACAGGGATATTCGGGGGTAAGCTGAGGAAGAGGATCAACCTGGCGGGCACTGCTTCCGGCGCAACGCAAGCGTCGGCTACGCAAGCGGTGAACCTGTCGAGCTACTTGACGGTGTCGGGGATTATGGCGGCAGCGGTAATCGGGGTGCTGCTGGTCGTAAGTCTCAAGCTTTAGAGCATCGTGCGAGCGTAGGAACTGAATAAAGATAGAGTTCCCTTGCGTTGTTTTGGCAGGGGGGGCTCTATCTTTTTTTTCGCTGCTCATTGCAGAAAGTGCAATGGATGAGCATGAAGGAAGCTGATGCGGCAGCTGCCGTTGCAGAAAATGCAACGAATTGGGCTATTAAAGGCCGCAAAAGCGCTGGTGAGTGGGAATCCGTTGCACAATATGCAACGAGCAAAGCGCGAAAGGCACAAACCGTCGCAATCCGTTGCAGAAAGTGCAACGGGAAGCTGCTGGATAAGAGGGTAACCGTGGCTGATTAAACATTTTGTTGGCGAAGCTTGCCCGAATTTCTGTATAATGTCTCCATAACTGACGACTGGAACATAGAAAGGGCGGATGAAGTCATGTCACCAAGGAATCCAGAGAAGGATCGCATCGCCAGAGAACGGCGCATCGAGCAAATATTGGACAGCGCGCTTAAAGTGATGGCGATTAAAGGCTTCCAGCCGACGAGCATGCAGGACATTGCGAAGGAGGCCGATGTTAGTATCGGCAACGTGTATCACTACTTCGAATCGAAGGACGAAATATTCAGCGAGGTGCTTCGCAGAGGGCAGACGAATTACGGGATTCATGTGACGGACATTTCGAAGACGACGTTCCCGCCTCTTACGAAGCTGACTACGATCTGCTCCTCGTGGCTGTCCATTCAGACGAGCTGGGCATTTACCATTCTGATGCAAAGCGCGCGCTTATCCGATGCAACGCCGAATGAGATCAGACGGGCGGTAACGGATCGTTTCACGACAAATTTGCAGCCGGTTGCGAACATTATGCGCGACGGAATCGAAGACGGAACAATCATCGAGGGTGATCCGCTTCAGCTAGCGTTTTATTTCGTCAGCCTCATCCAAGGGTTAACGCTCCAGCGTATGCCGGGCTACGAGGTGCCGATAGAAATGGATGTCGCTGCGATAATCCGATTGTTCGAGGCCAAGTCTTCCGCAAGCCGCTAAAAAAATGTTGTTGACAACGATTGAGAAGTCATGTAAAAATAATCAACATACAAACCGAATCAACGTTCAATTTGTGAAAACGACAATTACATCACTCGAGTCTACCAGACAACTGGAGATTTGACGTTTGTGAATTATGAACCAGGGAGGCAGCTTTAGCCTGGCGAAACGTTAAGTCTTTTTATTTTAGACGTAATACCAAGTATTCGGGTATGAATAATATTTAAACCGTCTGAGGAGGGAACACATATGGCTACCGACATTCTCGTTGTCCAGCAATTGAATAAGACGTTCAAAGCGCCGGCAGGCGATGTTATTGCACTGAATCAAATCGAGCTGAAGGTGAAGCAAGGCGAATTCATAACCATCATCGGTCCGAGCGGCTGCGGCAAAAGCACATTGCTCAAGATCGTCGCAGGGCTGGACACTCACTATGACGGCACGGTACTGCTGAACGGGAAACGGATTGACGGGCCGAGCATTGAGAAAGGGGTTATTTTTCAAGAGCCGCGATTGTTCCCTTGGCTCACGGTTGAGAAAAACATCGCCGCCAACCTATCGCTGAAGAAGCCGGAAGTGAGGAAGCGGGTTGACGAGCTGATCGAGCTGGTGAGGCTCAAAGGGTTCGAGAAATCGTATCCGCGAGAGCTGTCCGGCGGGATGGCGCAGCGGGTAGCGATCGCAAGAGCGCTGCTTCGCAATCCGGATGTGCTGCTGCTGGATGAGCCGTTCGGCGCGCTCGACGCTTTCACAAGGTCGCATATGCAAGAAGTTCTGCTCGATATATGGCAGAAGAACCGGACGACCATGTTGTTCGTAACGCATGATCTGGACGAAGCGGTATTCCTCGGGGAGAGGGTCGTCATTATGAATCCGCGGCCGGGCCATATTCGCAGCATACTGCCGATTGATCTGCCGTTCCCGCGGAAGCGGACAGGAATCTCCTTTCAAGAGCTTCGGACAAAGGTGCTCAGTGAGTTCGAAAAGGTCGAAGGGCCGGAGATTGATGTAGGCGCAGGCATTTAATTTAATGCGATGAAGGTTCAAACCAATAAACCAATACACAGAAAGTTAAGGGAGAGAGATCAATTATGAAAAGATTGCAATGGTTAACGGCAGTAATAATCGTGGTAGCGGTGTTCCTTAGCGGCTGCGCCGCGAACAATGGCGGGAAATCCGAAAACGGCGGCAACAAATACGAGGGCTTGACCGTTCAGATCGGATATCAAGGCAGCGGCGGACTATTCGGCAAGATCATAGAAGAGAAATGGTTCGAGCAAGAATTCGATAAGCTGGGCGTTAAGGTTGAATATGCGGAGTTCCAAAGCGGTCCTCCGATGACGGAAGCGATGGCTTCGAACCGACTTGATTTTGCAGGCCTCGGCAATATGCCGATTATCGCGGCGCAAGCGGCGAACATCAAGTTCAAAGTTATTTCGCAGGCGCTGGAAGGCAAGAACAACGTGGCAATCATCGTGCCGAAGGATAGCGATATTCAAACGATTGAAGATTTGAAAGGCAAAAAAGTAACGGTAGCAAAGGGAAGCAACGCCTACAACTTCCTTTATCGCGGCTTGGAAGAAGCGGGACTTAAAGCTTCCGATCTGGAAATTATCCAATTGCAGCCGGATGAAGCGCAACCGGCGTTCGAGACTGGCAAGGTTGACGCTTGGGCAACTTGGGATCCGAACATTACGCTCAATACGCTAACGGACAAAGCGCGCGTGCTGACTGACGGCGAGCAGCTTGGCGTCTTGTCTCCTTCTTTCAATATCGTAAGAGAGCAGTTCGCGAAGGACTATCCGGAGCTTGTTACGCTTTATCTGCAAGTGCTGAACAAAGCATTGGCTTGGGAAAATGACAACTGGGACGAAGCGTTGAAACGTTATGCGGATGAACGCAAAGTGCCGGAGGCGCTTATCGAGGGCATCTTCAAGCGCTCCAAGACGATCAGCATTCCGGTAACCGACGACATTATTGCCGAGCAGCAGAAAACGGCGGACTTCCAATATTCGATCAAGTCGATTCGCAACGAGATTAAAGTAGCTGATGTATTCGACAACAGCTTCATTGAAGAAGCATTGAAATCGCCGCTGAAGTAAGCGGGCAAGCATACAGGGAAAGGAGGCGTAAGTCATGGCTCAAGCAAGTACGGAGAAGTTGGCGGCGCCATCCATTGCAGCAAACAAGAGCAAATCGAAGAGACGGCCTAGCAGCCGTCTCCAGATTCAAACGTTTAATCTGTTCCTAGGCATTCTGGTACCGGTCATCATTCTCGTCATTTGGCAGAGTGCCGGGATGATGGGCAAGCTCAATCCGACGCTGCTTCCGACGCCGGGCCAGATTATAGAGGAGTTCGTTAACCTGACGGCATCAGGCGAGCTGTTCATTCATCTGCGCATTTCGTTCTGGCGAGCCTTGCTTGGTTTCTTGCTTGGCGGAGCGATCGGCTTGGCAGCAGGCTTATGGGTGGGCTTCTCGTATCGGACGGAACGGCTTATCGATCCATCGTTGCAAATGCTGCGCACGCTGCCTCATTTGGCGCTCGCACCGCTGTTCATTCTATGGTTCGGCTTCGGCGAAGCTTCGAAAATATTGCTTATCGCCAAAGGCGCCTTCTTCCCGCTGTACGTCAATACATTTCTTGGTATCCGCTCGGTTGACGGCAAGCTGTTCGACGTTGCCCGCGTGCTGCAATTCAGCCGCTGGCAGTTGATTACGAAGCTGGTGCTGCCGGCGTCGCTGCCGAATATTTTCCTAGGCATAAGGCTGTCGATCGGGGTAGCTTGGCTGGGACTCGTCGTTGCGGAAATGATGGGCTCGAGCTCAGGTATCGGCTTCCTCATTAACGATGCTAGATATTTCTCGATTACAACGGTTGTATTCGTGGGCATAATCGTCTTCGCGGCTGTGGGCAAAATAACGGACTCGCTGGTGAAGCTGCTGGAGAAACGGCTGCTGCGCTGGCAGGACAGCTACAAAGGGGGCGGCAATCATGGCTGAGCAGGTTGTGGCTAACAAGGCAAAGCCTGCGAATCAGGCAGAGGAACGCCGCGATTGGTTGGACTTTTTTCCGAAATGGACGCATGCATGGTTAGTGCCCATTGTCATCGTAGCGGTGTGGCAATTAGTGAGCGGATTGGAGCTGCTGCCTAGAACGATGCTGCCATCGCCTGTTCTTATCGGGAAAAGCTTCATCGATCTATGCGTCAGCGGAGAGCTGTTCGAGCATCTCGGCATAAGCGCTTATCGCGCTGGATTAGGCTTCCTGCTGGGCGGCGGGCTTGGGCTGCTGCTCGGACTGTCGGCTGGGCTTGGCAAAGTCGTCGAGAAGACGCTGGATCCTTCGCTGCAAATGTTGCGGACCGTACCGCTATTGTCAGTCATTCCGTTGTTCATCCTATGGTTCGGAATCGGCGAGTTCTCGAAGGTGCTGCTCATTGGACTTGGGGCGTTTTTCCCGGTGTATGTAAACACATTTCTAGGCATTCGCAGCACGGAAACGAAGCTGTACGAGGTGACGCGGATTCTTCAATACACGAAGCTGCAGCAAATAACGAAGCTTATTATCCCTACAGCGCTGCCGAATATTTTGCTAGGCGTGCGATTATCGCTGGGGGTGTCTTGGCTGCTGCTCGTCGTTGCCGAAATGATGGGAACGAGCGCTGGCATTGGCTATATGATTCAGGACGCAAGAGCGTATTCGCAAACGGAGATTGTGTTCGTAGGCATTATTATATTCGCGGTTTTCGGCAAGCTGTCGGATTCGGCCATACGGCTATTGGAGAAAAAGTGGCTGCGCTGGCGCGATACGTATAAAGGTTAAGCTGGATATTAGGTCCAGTAAAGCAGAAGAGACGAGAAGGGCAGGGAACAACTATGGGAACGAGAAAAGAGCAGCTTCATCTCGGAGCATTCATCTACTATACCGGGCATCACCATGCGGGCTGGCGTCATCCGGACTCCGGCGTGGAAGGCATGTTCGACATTAACTTTTATCGCAAGCTGGCGCAGACGGCTGAACGCGGCAAGTTCGATATGATGTTTTTTGCGGATCTGCTGTTTGTCGCGGGCGTTGATGAAGCGGTGGCGGGCATGCTGGAGCCGATCACGCTGCTGTCTGCGCTGTCGGCGGCAACGGAGAAAATCGGCCTGACGGCAACGGTATCCACGACATACAACGTGCCGTACAACGTGGCGCGCAAGATCTCAACGCTTGATCATATTAGCGGCGGGCGCGCGGGCTGGAATATTGTCACGTCGCAGCAGGATATCGAGGCGCTCAACTACGGCATAGATAAGCACCCCGAGCATGGCCTTCGATACGAGATGGCACGCGAATTCGTTGATGCAGTCACTCGCTTATGGGATAGCTGGGAGGACGATGCGTTAGTGCTCGACCGCGAGTCGGGACAGTTCGCGGACGGATCGAAGGTGCGGACGGTGGACTTCGTGGGCAAATGGTACAAAACGCGCGGGCCGCTTAATGTACCTCGGTCACCGCAAGGTTATCCGGTTCTAATCCAGGCCGGCTCGTCCGGACCGGGACAGGATTTCGCGGCAAGCACAGGCGAGGTCATCTTCACGGCGCAACAATCGCTGGAAGCGGCCAAAACGTTCTACGAGAGCGTGAACAGCAAGCTGGCGGATTATGGCAGGGAACGCGGCAGCATGAAAATCATGCCGGGCCTGTCGCCGATTCTCGGCGCGACCGTGGAAGAAGCGCAAGCTCGTTACCGCCAGCTGCAGGAGCTGATTCCTCGCTCGGCGATTACCGGCTTCCTGTCGGCATTCCTTGGCATCGATCTAAGCGGTTACTCGCTTGACGATCAATTGCCGGACATTCCGGATCCGGTAGAGAAGTCGAACGGCATGAAGAGCCGCGTCCAGCTTATTATGGATATGGCGCGCAGCGAGCAGCTGTCGATGCTGGAGCTTGGCAGACGGATACTTGGCGCGAGGGGACATATGCAATTCGTCGGAACGCCCGAGCAGTTAGCCGATCTCATGGAGCATTGGTTCGATGAGTACGGTTGCGACGGATTCAACATTATGCCTCCGGTGCTGCCGGGCGGACTCGACGACTTCGTTGATCAAGTGGTCCCGATCCTGCAGCAGCGCGGCCTGTTCCGCGAAGAATACACCGGCAGCACGCTGCGCGAGCATCTAGGGCTGGAGCGTCCCGGCATCGGACATTTCCGCAACAAGTGGGCATCGGTGCAAGGAGCAGCAACCGATGCGAGCGCGAATGGCAGTCTAGTCGGCAGCAGCAACGATGCAGCGATAGCAGGCCAGTGATCCAGTCTCACTATTTAATGAGGCTAAACTCACTGAATTAGGCCGGATAAGAGCCCTTAATAGAAATAATGAAGAAAACCTCACTCGCCATGAATCTAGATTCATGAGGAGTGAGGTTTTCTTCATTCATGTTAGGCTAGTATCTTCCTACCGGCTCCTCCCACCAGCCGAACGACACAACGGCAGGGGCGGAGCGGTGCATCGGTCCGGTCAGCGTGAACAGCAGCGATTGGCCTGGGCCGAAGATCCAGCGGCCGTCCTTCTCGCTCGTAATACTCGAGTAGCCCGGTATGACCCGGGTGGAGACGGGGACGGCGCCGAGTGCCTTAGGATCGAGCTCGCTGCCGAATTGCACCTGACCGCAAGGCGCCGGTCTCGGATGTATCGTTAGATTCGTTGCCGATACTTCATGCGACATCATGCCGCGAGTAGGCAGGCCATTGCAGAAGCAGATTTGCGAGACGAGAGGCTCATGGGACAAATTGCTAATGACGTATGCGTCAAAAAATAGATTAACGCCGGAATGAGGCGGGTTGACGAGCGCAGCCCAGACGCGGTTGGAATCCGTCGGCTGAAGCTGATCCGTCTCCCCCATGAAATACTTTCCGTGCAATGACTTGATGAACGGATTGGTGATATCGACCACGTTCGGCGGGCCAAAGGAATACATTGCTGCACCGTCCTTCCAGATTCGCTTCTATTCCACCATATGATTGGAATCTTGGAACATGCCTATAACGAAGCGTCTGAGGAACGATGAAGAATAATTAACGGTATGAAATTATATTCGTTATTCTACTTTTTTCGGAGCATCGAACGTCATGCCCTTCGTATCCACCGTAACCTTTTTCATGGAAAGAGGATCCAGCGGCTTGTCGCTGCCATCGCGCTCTTGGGCAACGATCTCATCGACGACATCAAGGCCTTCGATGACTTTGCCGAAGGATGCATACTGTTCATCAAGCGAAGTAGCATCCTCATGCATGATGAAGAACTGCGAGCCCGCCGAGTTTGGATCGCCTGTCCGGGCCATGGAAATAACGCCGCGCGTATGCTTCAGCTTGTTCTCGAAGCCGTTGGACGTGAATTCGCCGGCAATGCTGTAGCCTGGACCGCCAGTGCCTGCGCCGTCGGGATCTCCGCCTTGAATCATGAAGCCTGGAATGACACGGTGGAAAATAACGCCGTCATAGAATCCGCTTTGCGCAAGCGAGATGAAGTTGTTGACTGTATTCGGAGCGACCTCTGGATAGAGCTCCACTTTGATGACCTTGTCATTGCTCATCTCTATTGTAACGACTGGATGCTTGTCCGATCCAAGCAGCTCTGGACCTTCTTCCTGCGGCGGTTCGGTGGCCGCAGCGTTCTCGTTGTTGCCCGAGCCTTGGGTGTTGCCTCCGTTATTTTCCTTGCTTGCTCCGCAGCCTGTCGTTACGACTAGCATAACGGCGAGTATGACGAGCAGCCCTGCAAATAATCTTTTATTCAACAGCATGTATACGCATCCCCTTTGTATATGATCCACTTTGTATAATAGCATATCGATTGATTTGAATGCGAGTGGGTGGGAGAGAAGGGTCAAAAAGGTGAATTGGATTCGGCAGGATATCATTTGCAAAATGGGGGTCTCGATGGTATGATTTACTTAAATACGTAATTACGTATTTAAGTAAAAAGGAGGCGCGATATCAACAATGACTAGACGATATGACGAGGAAATAGACGCACTGAAGGTTCAAATGAATGAATTGGAACGGCTTGTCAAGCAAGCGCTATACGCACAACCGAATGCCGGCTTGCGTGGAGAGCAGGGTGCAGCTAGCAAGCTTCAAGCTTCCGCATTCACCGAAGAGGAGCAATTAGGAAGCATCCATTATTCCGGTCAAGTCAGCGCCGGCAACGGCAGCTTCAGATGGGAGCCGCAGGAGAGGCGTGTCGGCAGGCTGCTCGAGGTGGATAGCGACAGAGCTGCTAAAGTATTGTCTGCACTGGGGCATAAGCAGCGGCTTGATATTCTGAAGACCGTCCTGCAGCAACCGCTCACGGGAGCGGAGCTAGTCGAACGATTGAACATGGGAACGACGGGGCAGCTCTATCATCATATTAAGGCGCTGCTTGGAGCAGATTTGCTCGTGCAGGAAGAGCGAGGAGGCAAATATTCGTTATCCGGCCATCGGGCGTTGCCGCTGCTATTGCTGCTTGCTTCGGCATCGGATTTAATCGATACGACGAACTATATGGAACTAGAGGAAGCGCGCAACCATGCTGGCGACTATTTTGGAGGGCCGTCGGAACAATATGATCCGCATATGCTGCTGGAAGCCGTTGTCGAAAATACGATTATGGAGCATCGGGCAGGGTACTGCAGTGAAGTGCACTTGTTTCTCCATCGCGATGGAAGCCTGACCGTTGCTGACAACGGCAGAGGTATCCCTGTTCAAGCGTTGCCGCATTCGAATAACCCCGGTGTGCAAGCTGTGTTAACCGAAATCAATCGATATATCGAAAGGGCGGAGATTAAGGTACCGGGTGCGGAGAAGGGGATTAGCATACCGATCGTTAACGCGCTTTCACAGAAGCTCTCGGTAGAGATTCGGCGAGACGGCAGCATCTATCGGCAGGATTACAAGCATGGCATTCCGCAATCCGGTCTGTTAACGGTGGGAGCAACGAAGGAGACGGGAACGAGTGTAACATTTTTGCCGGACCGCGATATTTTTCGCAGGAGCATAGAGCTTGGGACGATCGAGCAATATGCGCGGCAAGTAGAGGAAGCTTATCCGAGCTTAGCGGTACATGTGCAACACGAAGTCGGCAACAAGCAGTGAATGATGCGCCTGCCTGCCGCTTAAGACGGAGGGTTGACCTTCTCGTAAGGGAAAGCTTTACGATGGATTCGTAGTGCTAATCGAATACGGAAGGATGATTACTGTTATGCCGGATCATGAATCGATCTATAGGAAGGAAGCGGCGCGTTACGACGCGTTGATTACGAAGCAGCCTGCTTTGCAGGCATGCATCCACGAGATTAAGCCTTATGCCGGACTGGATATTGTTGATGTTGGAGCGGGTACGGGCAGACTCGCTGCGGTGCTGGCGGGAGAGGCTCGGTCTATCGTGGCAACGGACGCCTCCGAAGCGATGCTCTCTATTGCGGCGGATAAGCTTGCGGCAGCAGGGCATGCGAATTGGCGGACGGTAGCCGCTGATATGAGGAAGCTGCCGCTTGCGGAAGGGAGCGCCGATCTCATCGTGGCGGGCTGGAGCATTTGCTACTTAGGATCTAGCAATAATCCGAGCTGGGAGCACGATGTGGATGCGGTCATGAAGGAGCTTAGGCGGGTGCTGCGGCCGGGAGGGGCGATTGTTATTTTCGAGACGATGGGAACGGGATTTGAACAGCCGAACCCGCCGGATTTTCTGCTGAGTTATTATTCTGCATTGACGAAGAAGTACGGGTTTTCGCATAAGTGGATTCGTTTGGATTACGAGTTCGAAAGCGCGGAGCAGGCAGAGGAGCTGACTGATTTCTTTTTCGGAGAAGATAGGGAGAGGGCAGATGGGTTTGGCAGCGAAGCGGCTCATGTGCCGGAATGCGCGGGGGTTTGGTGGCTATATACGTAGTAGAGAGGAAGGATGGAGAGCGCGCTTAGATGAGGCGCTGCTCCTGCGTGCAGGTTAGCGAATAACGAACTTCGACACTTCGCTAATCTCGTGCATTTCGTCAATCGTCAGCTTGAAGCGCAGCGTCTTGACGTTCTGCTCGGCGTGCAACGCTTTGGATGCGCCGGGAATTGCGAACACGGTATCGCCATTGGAATGAATTAGCCAATTGAGCGCGATTTGCGCGACGGTGGCATCATAGTGGGAAGCGATCTGACGCATCGTATCGATAAGCGGCTTCGAGCGCTGCAGTCCGTAAGGACGGAAGGATGCGCCGAATCTGCGAGGGCCATGAATTGATCTGACCAGCTGTGGATTGTCATGGAATTTGCCGGTTAGAATGCCTTGCTTGAGCGGCGAAAAAGCGATAATAGCGGCGTTCAGCTCCTTCGCCGTATCCAGAATGCCGTTATTCTCAATGTCACGGTCAAGCAAGCTGAATCTCACTTGATTGGAAGCAAGCCGCATGCCATGACCGCGCAGAACACGGTCGGCTTCAACCATCTGCTTAGCGCTGAAGTTGCTGACGCCAATATGCTCGATCATGCCGGCTTCCGCAAGCTTTATCATCTCGCCCATCTCGCTGCTTACGCTGGAGAAGGAGAGCGGCTTATGAATCTGATATAAGTGGATCTTCCGACCCTCGAGAGCGTTCATACGAACGTTGATTGTCCGTCCGATATTGGTTGCGGTACGAAGGACCGGCCACCATTTCGTTGCGATATGGCTATGAGCGCCTGCAGGCAGCGCCTCGCGCAAAGCCCGGGCAAGCTGTTGCTCCGACTGCCCGTTGCCATAGATTTCGGCGGTGTCGAACCAGTTGATACCGCCTTCATAGCTGATTCTGACGATGTCGTTGATTGTGATCGGATCAAGAGCGGGCCAGAACTTGCCGAACAAGCCATTCCCATTGCTGAGCTGCCAGCAGCCGAGCCCGATAGGAGATAACTTCATAGAAGTATTGCCAAATCGTCGATAGGTGGATTGAGGCATGGCAGCAGTCTCCTTTTGTGACAAATTGCAATCGTTCTATAGAACAGGTTAGGATTTACCGGTGATTTGTTGAATTTTGCCCAGAAGCTCATTCATCTGTTGCAGGAGCGAGTGCGCCTCTTCCGGCGAGCTGTCTAGCTGGCAGTAAAGCTGAGGAGGGACTTCATAAGCTTTGTTCTTCAAAGCTTGCCCTGCTTCCGTAAGCGTGACGAGGACGCTGCGTTCATCTTCGCGATCGCGGGTGCGCGTCAGTAGGCCGGCTGCTTCGAGCTTCTTCAGCAACGGCGTAAGTGTGCCCGAATCCAGGTATAATCGATGGCCGAGCGCGCTTACCGATACATGATCTTGCTCCCACAGGGCAAGCATGGTGACGTATTGTGTATAAGTTAATCCGAGCTCATCGAGAATAGGGCGGTACAGCTTCGTTATTTCCCGTGAACAGGCATAGATGGAGAAGCAGATTTGGTTATCAAGCTTTATCGTATCGTCGATATTCATAAGTACCTCCAAAGATATAGGCATGTTGGTAAATAAAATGCCCCTTCACATTGATGATTATCCAATTAAATTGTATTAAATAAAATATAGTTCACACAGCTGTAGGCTGTCAACATTGGCATTAGGCGGGGGAACGCCGCTTTAGCGCATTATTAACGGTAGTTTTTCCAGCTAATACCCGGATGTTCGTAATTTCTGTTGAATGAGCTGGACAAATTCCCGTTATTCCGGATAGGGGGTTAGTTGTTCGCAAACCATTGCCATCTTCTCGGTCTCGTCGTACTAAGTGAAACTTCATTGTGATCGTTAGCTGTTTATGCTATAGTTACAGCGTTTATTTGAAGTTGAATGGAGGAGTAGAGAAATGGCGCATACCGCAGATGATGTGGCGGAATGGATGTTGAATGAAGTGAAATCGGCAGGTATCTTGCATCAAGAAGCCGCAGTCCAATATATTAAAAGCCATTTTGGCGAATCATTCATTTATGTGAACGACAACGGCAACGAGTCGATCGACAAAGAGGTGAAGAAGGCGTTCCGCAAGCTCCACCGCGGCAAAGCGGCATGGGAACGGGACGGCTTCTTCTGGGGCTGGAGCTAGAGTGTAAACCATAAAAAAGGCCTCCGATTTCACGATATGATTATCGTGTGATCCGAGGGCCTTTTTTTAGTTACCTATTAAATGACTAACGTGCCCCCACCTACCGCCGCGTGATGGAATAGGTATAGAAAGTATACCTATTCCGCGAAGTCCAGCTAGTTTGAGAGAAATAGAGATAGAAAGTATATCTATTTCATTTAAAAGTTACCTTACTGTGCCCCCACCTACCGCCGCGTGATGGAATAGGTATAGAAAGTATACCTATTCCGCGAAGTCCAGCTAGTTTGGGAGAAATAGAGATAGAAAGTATATCTATTAATATGAAGAATTAGGAATGAAGCAGCGTCCCGGCTAAAGCTACTCCAGCTTTACGCCGAATCCAAGCGCTTCCGCCCGTCGCACCATATAGGCGGCAACGGTCATATCGAAAGAAGCCATACCCATTGGGCAGAACAAGACCGGTTCGTCATCGTCCCAAGCGGCTAATGCCTCACGGCATACAACGTCGGCGAGCGAATGCGTCTGTTCCTTCACAAGACCGCACTCCTTATGCAGCAGCTCGATGTCGGTATTCTCGCGGCATACCTCGCTCCAGTCGTCGACAATGACTGCCTTCACCTTGCCGATGGCGTCCGTCTTGAAGTCGCGCAGCGACACGTCCAGCAGCAGTGTTCCCGGAGCAGGAGGCACATCAATGTAGCGATTGCTGCTTACGGTACAGGTGATGACGACGTCGGATTCGGCGTATAGCTGCTGCCAAGTGGCTGCAGCAAGCGTCTTGCCGCAAAGGGCGGGGTGGATGTCATCGAGCTTCGGTTCTCTAATGTCGTAGACGAGCGCGGAGTCGATGAGATCGCCGTACAGATCGGCGCACATATCGAAATGCAACTGGCCGATCGGACCCCATCCGATAATGCCTACCTTCATGCGCCGACCCGGATGAGCCTTCAGATAATGGCGAATGACGAGACCGCTTACTGCGGCCGTTCGCGCGGCGCTCGCCAGCGGTGCGTTAAGGATGGCATACGGCACCCCGCTGGCCGCATTGTTCAGGACGGTCACGCTATGCGCGCGAGGCAGTCCGAGGTGAATGTTGCCGGGAAAGCTGGCGATCCACTTTAGGCCGGCCGCTTGCACGTCGCCGCCGATATAAGCAGGCATTGCGATAATGCGGTTGGCCGGATCGTTGTAGCGCAAATAAGGCTTCAAGGGTTGGGCAAAATCGCCTTGGTCCATAACGGTGACGGCATGTTCTACGCTATTCACAAGCTCATTCCATTGCAGGCCAACCATACGTAGATGACTATCATTCAAATATAACACGAGCATTATCCTTTCAACGGTGAATTAGCAGTGCCGAATTGCCGTTCGATCCAGGCATCGGAGTAGACGGTATCCAAGTAGCGCTCGCCGCGATCATGAAGGATAACGGCGCAGACGGAGCCGCTTGGAATCTGATCGTAGAGACGCGTCATAGCCGCAATGACGGCACCGGAGGACGGACCGGCAAGAATGGACTCTTTCTGTACGAGCGTTCTGCAGCTGGCTGCCATTTCACGTTCTGGTATATTCATAGAAATGTCCATAAAGGAGGACTGGCCGAAGGGAGGGACGATGCCTGCACCGAGACCGGGGAAGACGCGCGGACCTTTGGCGCCTCCGAATATGACGCTGCCTTCGGCATCCACGGCTACGAGCTTCGTGCCAGGCGAGTGCTTGCGCGCATACATGGAGCATCCAAGCATTGTGCCGCAGGTGCTGACGCCTCCGACAACATAGTCGACTGTACCAAGCTCATTTACGATCTCGCGCATCGTGCCTTCATAATGAGCGCCGTAGTTGTTCTCGTTCGCATATTGGTTCGGCCAATAGCTCCCCGGTATACGGGTAAGCAACTCTTGCACCCGCTGCAACCTTGCCGGCAAATATTCGCCAGTCGCTTCATCGGGCTTCGCCACGAATTCAATCTCCGCACCGTATGCTTTCATAATCTTGATGTTCTGTTCGGATGTTTTTGGGTCGATAACGCATATGAATTTCATTCCGAAATAGGAGCAAATGGACGCGAGACTGATTGCCATATTGCCTGAGCTGGATTCAATGACGACCGATCCCGGGCCGATTCGTCCGTCCTTGATCGCTTGATTGATAATTCGTGCCGCTGGCCGATCCTTGGAGCTGCCGTTCGGATTCATCAGCTCTAGCTTGGCGTATACTCGTATGCCGCGCCGCTCTTCGAATAGTTTGGACAGCCGCACGAGCGGCGTTTCTCCAATAACGGCCAATATATTGTCATTCACCACAATGGTCCACCTCTCACGAATAAATCTTTTTCGCCTTTACCGCCCCGCGTTCCAACTGCTCGTTATCCGTTGCTTTCGTTACGACGATCCCGCTTAATATTCGGTTCTGAATCATCTCGCCAATCTCGGGAATTTTCACCTCAATAGCCTGCTGAATGGTTTCTATCATTGCCTCATCCAGCGATCTGCTCTTAATATGAACGGCAAGCTTATTGCCGCTAATGCGCACCCGCAGCTCCGCGTCATGCACGTAGCGGTTAACGACCTCTTCAATGTCGTAAAGGCTAATCTTCTCGCCATGCTTCAGCTCCGAACCGATTCGCTTGGAGATGCACCTGAAGGTTTGCCTCGGTACCCCGTTTACTATATGAGTCTCGAAATCTCTCACGACGTCATAAGTGACGAATCGAATAGCAGGAAACATAGAACGAACGAATGAAGTCAGCACAAGTACGCCTTCATTCTCCTGGAGCGGAGCGAAGCTCGAATCAATCTGTTCAGCCGGCAGCGCTTCGGCGAATAACCCTTCTGATAAAACGTATTTGCCAAGCTCATGCGAGTAGGCGGCGATAGCTCCGATCTCGATGGAGCCGTAAGTGTCGAGAATATCGCTCCGCTGAATGCCGAAGCGTTCCGCCATATTGGCTTGCCATTCCAAGGTTGCGATCTCGCCTACAACGATTATTTTTTTGATGCCAAATGCGGACGGTGAGGGAGCGGCTGCGGCGATGCCATCCAGAATAGAAGGCATAGTATAGAGAAGGTCGGGCTTGAAGGTGTCCAGACGGGCAATGTGCTCTTCGATGGGAGAAGAGAAGGACAAGGAATCAGCTACGAAACCCATCTTCTCGAAAATAGTGACGGCCGTGCTGGCCGCATGCCCAGTACCCATATCGGCAAGCGCTTTGCGTACACCCGTTAGATCGCTGCCCAGCCATTCTTGGAAAGAAGTCATCTTGGCCTCGATATAGCGCTCATCATCCGACTCCGAATAATAGATGGACTTCCGCTTGCCTGATGATGTTCCGGACGTCCGATAAACGGATAAGCCGGGTTCCGTTCTGCTGGGTGTTGCATAATACCCCTGTTCAAGCACTTCGGATGTAACAAGAGGCAGTTCTGCAACATTCTGCACAGAAGGTTGGAGTCCCAACTGCGCGAGCCATTCGGCGTACCAGGGATGAAGCTTGCCTATCAGCTCAACTTGCTGCTGAATCGGCATTGCTAGAGTCATAGGTATGAACCTCCTATCGCATAAATTCAAAGCTGAATTACTAAAGCATATGTTCGCGAAGACAGCTCGGTTCTGTTTATGACGATAGCGGCCTAGGGCTATTTTTTGACTAGTTTAATATTGTAACAAGAGACTGAAAATAACGGAGGGATTGCGTGGACGTGTATGTGAACAAGGCGGCAACGGTTCGAAAAGCTGGCAGTATGGAGGATGGACCAAAGGCCGAGGTTTCTATTAACAGCTACTCTAAGTACCGGAGATTGCATTCGGGGCCAAAGAAGAAATTAAAAGCAGCGAAGAGGAAACGGGGATTATCGACAGGAAGGCTCAAGTCTTCTCATAAGTCATCCAAGTACGCCCAACCGGCTCGCAGCAGATATGCGGCGCCTCCGAAGCGGAAGGTGTTAAAACCAGCCGTAAAGGTGAGATCGTCTAAGGATAAATGGGTAAAGACGAAGGTGCTGCTCCGCAATGGAGAGCTAAGAAATCATATCCCGGCGACAAAGCTGTTCGGCAAGCAATCCTTGTATGGAATGCTGCGAAAATTCGGTATGGTATACGTGAAGCCGACGGGCGGTCAAATGGGCATCGGCGTTATGCGCGTGGAAGCGTATCGAGGCAAGTTTACGTATCAGCACGGGTTTCGGAAGGCATCGTTCGGCAGTTATGAGGCGCTCTATCACGCTCTTGTCAGGGAGACGAGGGGGAAGACTTATATCGTGCAAAAAGGGATTAACCTGCTTAAGCATAAAGGCAGGCCGTTCGATATTCGCTTAATGGTGCAGAAGTCGCCGTTTGGCGGCTGGGAAGCAACAGGTACGCTCGGAAGGGTGGCGCATCCGCGCAAAATCGTAACAAACGGCAGCCAGGGAGGTTCGATCTACCCGACTGCGCGTCTGTTGAAGAAATATTCCGATGCGGGCTACCGCAACCGATTGATTCGGCATATGGACTATATTGGGCTGGTTACAGCGAAGCAAATGCGTGCTGCCTATCCGGGGCTGCGCGTGATCGGGCTTGACCTCGCTCTTGATAAGCATATGAAGCCATGGATACTGGAAGTGAATACAGCGCCGGATCCTTGTCCGTTCACGCTGCTGCCGGATAAGGCGATGCTGCGCAGAATTATCCGCTACGCGAGGGCGTACGGCCGCACCTATGCGTTGAATTGCGGCAAGGCTAGGCGCGGCGTATAAGTGTAAATAACAGTAGTGCGCGCCCCTTAATCGGAATGGACGATAGATTCCATTGAGAAGGCAGTGCGGAATCGAAGGCTCTCGACCGGGTCGCGCAAGTCCCGGCCGGTGAGCCTTTCGCATTTTTCGAGGCGATAGGTGACGGTGTTGCGGTGAACGAATAGCTGCTTGGCAGTCTCGGCCAGCTGGCAATGCGTCTCGTAGAACGTGCTTAGTGTCTTCAGAAGATCGCTTCGTTCCTTGCCTTCAATATGGAGCAAATCCTTGAACGTATCCTCGTAATATTCTTTCAGCTCTTCCTTCGGGATCATTCGAAGCAGGTTATTGAAGTTTTTGGCGCGGTAATGCTGGACGAACTGTCGCTTGCGTGCATCATAGCCGGTCTGCAGCGCTTCCACTGCCTCCTTGTAGGACAACGGAATGTCTGCGAGCTGAGAGACGGGGTTGCCTACGCCCATTGATATCGGAATGCCGTGCAACAGGTGCAGGCTATCGATGACTTGCCGCATTTGCTCGAGAAACTTGCTTACCTTGCCTGCCTTCACGTCGATACTTCGCTGCAGGGCGATCAATACGCAGAAATAATCGTTTTTGGTGAACAGTACGAATCGTTGATCGAGCTTGGAAAACTCGTTCTTAAGCACATTGTAATGGCGGTCGCGTTCGGAGATGAATCTGCCGTCTGATTCGAGCGTGCTCGAAGCGCCTGCAGTATCGTAGGACGTATCCCTTTTGACAACGATACTGACGTAGTAGGGATGATTCATCAGTCTATAATACTTGATGCGATGGGTAAGCTCTTGCTCCGAGGAAATGAGGCCATCCACGAAGTCGGAGAAAAACTCATTCTTGTAACGACGCGACCGCTCCTTCACTGCTTGCCGTTTCATGAGCTCAAGTCCAATCACGTTAGCTGCTTGCTCCATCGCATGCTTGGACAAGTTGTAGTGCGCATGGCTTTGGTCCATGCTTGCAACGACGTAGCCTTCGAGCTGGTAGGTCATAATCGGATGAAACACGGACGCCGCGATTGTAAAAGGCGTTTGCGGGAGCTGCGCTCCAGGTTCGATAGAGGAGCCGATTCGCTCTTGCAGGCTTGGAAGCAAGTTGCGGTATTGCTGCTCAGAAATGCCGCTGGAGCTGCATAATAGCTTAGCTTCCGAATCAATCAGCATAACGGGGGAGCTGATGAGTAGGGAGAGCTCCTCAATGATGTCATGCGTCGACTTGCCCTGCATGATCATTTGAGAAAATTGCTTATGCGTTGTCAGTGCGTAGTTCAGCTCGTCCGTTCGTTTCTCTAGAATATGACTGAGCGAGTGGCTCGAAATATCGCCAAGCGATTGCTCGAGCGACAGTTCGATGACTGGAAATTGCAGCTCGTTAGCTCTCTTAATGACTTCCGGCGGCACCTCGCGGAAAAATCGTTTGGTCTTAATAGCAAGACCGGCGCAACCGACATTAGCCATATTCGTAACGAGCGAGAGGAGAGCATCGGGATGATCCTTCATCGCGTAGCCAGTCGTCAGAAGCAACTCCTGAGGCTTCAAATAATGAATAATGTCGGGCGCGTCCATGATGGTGATCGATTGAACGGTGTTGCTTATTCCTTCGCGGCCTGCTACGACCACGGCATTCGCATAAACGGGAAGCGATATTAAATCTTTGAGCAGCATGGTTAAACCACCCTCTATGAAATATATGTTAGATAATATGACACGAATATATCATTTATACGACGCTATGTAAATGCGGGATTGTTCATTCTATTCAATGATTGGCGTTGATTTTTGGTCAGTGTACACAATGACATTTTTTTTTGCAGCGTTTATGATGAGTTTATCTATCTTAAAATGATGTCATGTAAGTTGACGGGAGAACTATTTTGGCTCGAATAATGAGTTGCCGCGAGTCGGCATAGAAATACATGGAGAGGGCGGGGTGGATGCATTGGCAGACAGAGGGAAGCTGGATTTGTTAATCAAAAATAGTTCCGTCGTGCTGAAGGATGAGGTTCGCATTCTTGATATTGGCGTGAAGGATGGACTTATCGTTCAGCTTGGCCATGACATTGACGCGCCGGCACTTGAAACAATCGATGCATCGGGCCTTACGGTGATGGCGGGCATGATCGATGCTCATGTGCATCTGAATGAGCCGGGGCTGGGCGCATGGGAAGGCTTTGAGAGCGGCTCGGCTGCGCTTGCAGCCGGCGGCGTCACTACCTATATCGATATGCCGCTGAACGGGGTGCCTCCTACGGTGACGGTCGCCGCTATGAAGATGAAGCTGGATGCGGCGTATGAACGATCCTATGTGGATTATGCGTTATGGGGAGGCCTTGTTCCAGGCAAGCTGCATGAGTTGAAGCCGTTAAGCGACGCTGGTGTAGTTGGTTATAAAGCGTTCATGTCGGCGCCTGGGGGAGAAGGGGAAGATATCTTCCGCGAGGTTGACGACTATACGTTGCTTGAAGGAATGAAAATCATAAAGAGCTTGAACAAAGTGCTTGCGCTGCATGCCGAGAGTGAGCCGATCGTCTCGAGGCTCGCTGACGCAGCGCGGTCGGAAGGCCGACTTGGTGCTGCTGATTACGTCGCCACGCGTCCGATTGTGGCCGAGCTTGAGGCAATCAATCGAGCTTTATTCTATGCCGAGCAGACGGGTTGCGCCTTGCACTTTGTGCATATAAGCAGTGAGGCGGGGGTTCGAACCATTCGTGAAGCGCGCGAACGCGGCATGGACGTAACGGTGGAAACTTGTCCGCATTACTTAGCGTTTACCTCAGCGGCAATGGTGGAGAAAGGCGCGGTCGCCAAGTGTGCGCCTCCAATGCGGGACAACGAGGAGCGGGAGCGTCTGTGGCAAGCGGTAAGGGAAGGTCGAATCGATCTGATTGCATCCGACCATTCGCCATGCCCGACTTCGATGAAGGAAGCGGACAATTTCTTCGATGCTTGGGGAGGGATTGCCGGAGCGCAAAGCTCGGTCGCTTTCTTCGTAGGCGAGGGTCATGTGAAACGCGGTATTCCGCTTACTGAAATTAGCCGAATAATATCCGGCGAGCCTGCGAAGCGATTTGGCCTGTATCCTGCTAAGGGAGAGATCAGATTAGGCTCGGATGCCGATCTTATTTTAATAGACTTGAACACAACCTATGTACTGCAGAAAGAGCAGCTTTATCATCGTCATAAGCATAGCCCTTATATTGGCGAGACCTTTCATTGCGGGATTGCGTCCGTGTATAGCAGAGGGCGTAAGGTTTATGATTCGGAGACGGGACTTGGCAGCGAGAAGCGGGGAACTTTTATTCGATAGTCCATGATGGTTCTAATTGCAGCGGTGCTTTGAAAGGGGGAGCGGCCATGGGACAAGGAATTGCAGCACGCCCGCAAGAGAAGGAAGAACTGCTCGCAATGTTCGAAGAGCAAATTGTAGAAGTGCTGGAGTGGTTGGCCGCATTCAGTCCAGACGAGGCGGGCGGCGTTACCCGTCTGCTGTATAGCGATACGTGGCTGAGTACGCAGCATGCGCTGGCTGAGCGGATGAAGAGCTACGGTTTCGTGACGGAGTTCGACGAGGTTGGCAATCTATTCGGCAAGCTGCCGGGTGAACATACGGAGGCCTCGTCCATATTGACGGGCTCACATATTGATACGGTCGTGCAAGGCGGCAAGTATGACGGCGCATACGGCATTGCGGCAAGCTTGCTGGCGCTGCGCTACTTGCATGACCGGTACGGCAAGCCGAAGCGGACGATGGAGGTCGTTGCGTTATGCGAGGAGGAAGGCAGCCGTTTTCCGATGGCTTACTGGGGGTCTGGCAGTATAGCAGGCAAAAGGGACTTTGAGCAGGTTGCCCATTTACAGGATATAGATGAGGTTTCGTTCGTGGATGCGATGGAGAAGTGCGGCTTCGGGAGAGGCTCTGGCCGGAGCAGTCGTCGTCACGATATCGGAGCGTTCATTGAGGTTCATATTGAGCAAGGAGCGGTGCTTGAGACGGAGAAAGTAGCTGTTGGCGTTGTTGACGCGATAGCGGGTCAGAGACGAATGAAATTCGAGGTGACCGGCGAATCGAATCATGCCGGCACGACCCCGATGCATATGCGAAGAGATGCGCTGGAAGGTGTCAGCGCGATGATTCTGGAGCTGCGTCGCGAAGCGACCCGGCAAGGTGCGCCGCTGGTGGCGACGGTAGGGCGGCTGAATGTATTGCCGAACGTGCCAAATGTCGTTCCCGGCAAAGTGATGTTCACGGTGGATGCCAGGCATGCGGACGAGGCGGCGTTGGGCCTATTTTGCAAGTGGGTCATGGAGACGTTCAAGCGACTCGCCGATGAAAGACAGCTTGAGATTAGCGGGATGGAATGGTTTTGCGAGAAGCCTGTCCCAATGGATGCAGGTATTATACGTCATTTGGACGAAATAAGCCGAGAGCTTAGCATTTCTTCGAAGCGGATGGTAAGCGGAGCGGGGCATGACGCCCAAATGTTCGAGCATATCTGCCCTACTGGAATGCTGTTCGTTCCAAGCCGCGGCGGCATCTCGCATTCGCCGCTTGAATATACAGCGCCAAGCGAGCTGGCCGTTGGCGTGCTGGTACTGACGGAGTTGTTGTACAGATTGGGGTATGGGGAGGAAGCGTTATGAAGGTATACAAAGATTTGTCGCCATCGCCGCGTACGATAATGACGCCGGGGCCGGTAGAGGTTGATCCGCGCGTGCTGCGGGCGATGTCGTATCCGATATTAGGGCAATTCGATCCTGAGTTCACTTCGATAATGAATGAAACGATGGAAATGCTGCGGAAGCTGTTCGTTACTGAAAACGAATGGGCATTTCCGGTGGATGGCACGTCGCGTTCCGGTATTGAAGCGGTTCTCGTTAGCTTAATCGAGCCGGGAGATAAGGTGCTTGTGCCAATCTATGGCCGGTTCGGACATCTGTTGACGGAGATTGCCGAGCGTTGCGGCGCCGAAGTTGTGACTATCGAGAAGGAGTGGGGCTTCGTCTTCGATACGGAGGAGCTTGTCGAGGCAATACGGACGCATCGGCCTAGGCTTGTTGCGATCGTTCACGGCGAGACGTCAACTGGGCGGATGCAGTCGCTTGAAGGCATTGGACAAGTGTGCCGCGAGCTCGATGCTTTGCTTGTCGTCGACGCGGTAGCCACGATAGGCGGCGTGGCGCTGGAGACGGACCGATTGTTGCTTGACGCGGTTATCGGCGGCACGCAGAAATGTTTATCCGTGCCGGCTGGCATGGCGCCGATCACGTACAACAGCCGCGCGGCGGCGAAGATCGCCAGGCGCAAGAAGATCGAGCGCGGCCTGCTGACGGGCAGCGAGGAGGAGTCACTGCTGCGCCCGGTACAGAGCAATTACTTCGACCTCAGTATGCTCCAGGATTATTGGAGCTCGGCTCGGTTGAACCATCATACGGAAGCGACATCGATGCTGTATGCGCTGCGAGAAGGACTGCGGCTTGTGCTGGAGGAAGGCTTGGAGCCGCGTTATGCGCGGCATAAGGCGCATGAAGCGGCGCTTGTCGCCGGAATTGAGGCGATGGGACTCTCGCTGTATGGCGACCCTGGCTGCAAAATGCCGGTCGTCACCTGCGTCGAAATTCCGGAAGGAATCGATGGCGAAGCGGTCAGAAGTACGCTGCTGCAGGATTTCGGCATCGAGATTGCAAGCTCCTTCGGCGTGCTGAAGGGTAAAATATGGCGCATTGGCACGATGGGCTACAGCTGCAGCAAACGCAATGTGCTGCTCACGCTCGGCGCGCTCGAAGCAGCGCTGTTGCGCCAAGGTCACAAGCTGGAAGCTGGCCGCGCCGTGCAAGCGGCATTGAATGCATATGCTTGACGTAGACTGACTGCAGCTCGATTGTTGAGCTAGGTGGTCGCGCATGAAACATGCCGGTGGATGGCTATGTTGGATTATTGCGGTAACTATAGGCGGTTTTGTGTGCTGATGGGGGCTATGATGGATATTCTCCAAGGCCCCCTAATTAAACTGGAGTCTCCCTATCCAAATAAATTAAAATAAGGACAAGGGAGATGATTCGGTATGGGTGGTAAG
>NZ_JBANSP010000041.1:0-41452 GCF_037167145.1 Paenibacillus sp. YIM B09110
CTTCGCATACAAAGTCGTATTCGCGCTTACCGTATCCGTCGTGAAGTTCCACGCCGATGCGTAACCCTCATCCTTATACCAGCCCGAGAACGTGTGGCCGTCTCTCGTCGGATCCGTCGGCTTCGCGACAGTCGCGCCGGAGAGGATGCCTGTCTCGCTCACTACCGCGCTGCCTTCCTTTGAGTCGAAAGTCACCGTGTATGTCACCACCGGAACTGCTGTCCACTTCGCATACAGCGTCGTATTCGCGCTTACCGTATCCGTCGTGAAGTTCCACGCCGAGGCGTAACCCTCATCCTTGTACCAGCCCGAGAACGTGTAGCCGTCTCTCGTCGGATCCGTCGGCTTCGCGACAGTCGCGCCGGAGAGGATGCCTGTCTCGCTCACTACCGCGCTGCCTTCCTTCGAATCGAACGTTACCGTGTACGTCCCGACTGGAACTGCCGTCCACTTCGCATACAGCGTCGTATTCGTGCTTACCGTATCCGTCGTAAAGTTCCAAGCCGAGGCGTAACCCTCATCCTTGTACCAGCCCGAGAACGTGTACCCCGCTCTCGTCGGATCCGTCGGCTTCGCGACAGTCGCGCCGGAGAGGATGCCTGTCTCACTCTCTACCGCGCTGCCTTCCTTCGAATCGAACGTTACCGTGTACGTCCCGACTGGAACTGCCGTCCACTTCGCATACAGAGTCCTATACACGCTCCACGTATCCAAGATTACCGTATCCGTCGCGAAGTTCCATGCCGACGAGAAGTTTTCATCCGCATACCAACCCGAGAATGCGTAGCCGGCTTTCGTCGGATCGGATGGCTTCGGGACGGTCGCTCCGGAGAGAAGGCCGGGCGCGCTCTCAACCAAACTTCCTCCTTGCGAGTCGAACAACATCGTGTACGTCGGCGTCCACTTCCCGTACAGCGTCGTATTCGCATTTACCGTATCCGTATCAAAATCCCATAAGGTAATAAAATTCCATTCCTTATACCAACCCGCGAAGAGATAACCATCCGCGGTTGGCTCCGGCCTGGCAATCTTCGATCCGGGAGTAACTTCATTCAGGTCCTCGACCGGACCGCCATAATTCTCGACGAAGGTTACCTTGTAGCCCGCCGGCGCGGCTGCCCGCGTTACCGTCAAGGTGTAATTGGCCGTAGCCGACCCATCCTCCGACGTCACCACGACCGCAATCGTATTGCTCCCGACCTCCAGGGGAATCGCTTCGGATAACCTGCCGTTCGGTACGCTTTTTCCGTTTACGGTGATCGTTGCATAATCCATTTTGGCCACCGCATATACTCTAGTGCTCTGCGCGCCGTAGGCAAAGTCGATGGAGTATTTCTTGTTATCGCCCGGATCGACAACGGGTATGCCGTTGTTCAGCCCTAGTTCGATAAGCGAAGTGTCCGCGCCCGGGAGGCGATTAATATGCAACGTATAGGTCCGGGTTGTCGTCCCGTCTCTCGCCGTCACGACGACCGTTATCGTGTTATCTCCCATTAGTAAGTCAACGGGTACTTTGACGCCTCTTGTCGCTTCGATTCCGTTTACCGTGACGGTCGCCCCGCTATCTTCGGGTTGGGGATCGATCAGAACCTTGTTCTGGCCGATGAAATCTATAAAATCATAGAATGGCAAGCTCTTATTGAACCCGAAGCCGACGGGTAAATCCCCCGGTATTTCGCTTTCCAGAAATAGGCCTAGAAAATTCAATATGGTGTTGCTACCCGGCCCGCCCGCTCGAGTTACCGTTAAAGTGGTAATTTTCTTATACGATTGTAGAGGGGCGGCCGGTGTCACCAGAATCTCTATCGTGTTAACTCCAACATTCAGGGCAATAGCTCCCGACGGACTGCCGCTAGCTACTTCTACGCCGTTTACCTCAATCTTGGAATCAGCGTCTACCGCCGTCGGCGTAACCGTTATCTCGCTCACGTCGTTCGCAACGTCCGCATAGAATTTCCAAGTGTCCATGAGGTCCTCCACAGCCTTGCCGCTAGACAAAGTTAATGTGGTTAGACTCGTGACCCCGCTTCCTGCAGAAGAGTAAGAGGGAAATAAACCCATTACTATTATCAAAACCGTAAACAATGAAATACCACGCCTAATCATTAGTTTCTACTCTCCTCTTATCGTTGTGTAGATAGAGTCCATTTGTCACTCTCGAGCTGTACAAGCCATACTCTCTACTATAAAAGATAGCAGGGCTGAATTGACCTACCCGAGAGGGTAGTTCTATGGGCTAAATCGGGTAGTTAAATTCATGTTTACAGATTCGGCAGCCCCTTGGTTTTAAAAAAGAAATGAGACCCCTGAGTCTAGAGGTCTCCTCGTTCAAGTCAATAAAAAACGCCAAGCCGGATGAGATCCAGGGCTTAGCGTCCTCTTGCTGTTTCGGTCATCCTTTATGAGCGCTGAAGGCCACGCCTTCGTTTATCAGGCGAGCTGTTGATGATAAGAGGCCATTGCAATTCGTTCCAGTTCCATAGAAGTTGGATGATGATGAACGCGACCAACGCGGATTTTACCAATGGCAGCATGATATATCGGAAAGTCTGAAACAGATTGCATCCGTCCAGAGTCGCGGCTTCCTATCTTACCAGCAACGATCACTTCCGGCCATCGTATCTCCTGCCCGTCACACATTACATTAGATAAGTTTGGCTTGCTGTAAAAGCCTCCATACGATCATAGCTGCTTCCGCCCGGGTAATATACGCTTTCGGCGATAGCGTGTTTCCTCCGCGACCCGATACCAGACCAGCCTCCACTACCATCGCCGCACCGCTTCTCGCCCATTCCGATAGGCTATCCGAATCTACAAAACGGTGTAGCGGAGCAGAGGGATTAACCGTCTGCTGGCTTTTATCCGTATGAATCAGCATCATGGCTTTGGCAAGCATGATAAACGCCTGTTCGCGCGTTATGTTATCGTTCGGTCGGAACGTGTCGTCGCCGAATCCTGAAATTAAGCCATACGCATAGGCCGTTTGCACGGCGCCGCTATACCACTCCTCCTCCTTCACGTCCACAAAACGCATCGGCCCCTTCACCCTGCTCAGCCCAAGGCTCCGCACGAGGATTCCCGCAAACTCGGCTCGGGTTATGTCGCTATTGGGATGGAAGAATCCGTTTACCGGAGCACTCAGAATCAGACGCGACCCCAGGTCGTTTACGGCTGGTTTGGACCAATGCTTCTCCACGTCGGTGAAGCTTTGCGAATGATGAATAACGGCATAGGTGCCATTCGACAGGTCGCTGATTTTCACATAGCGTTTGCCGTCGACCTTCACGATTCTGCTCGGAACATGACGAATCGTTCCATTCGGTTCAAGAGCGACTGCTGTCGTGATCCGATTCATATCCACCTCCGGAGCAATCGCAAGCAGCCTATCTGGGTACTTCGAATACCGGACCTCGTCCTCCGTCTTATCGCCGTACTCCACCTTGATGGCAAACGTGATAGCTGGCGAGATGATCTCCGCATCTAACCGCTCTGCTGCATCCTGCAAGCGCTTGGATGTTTCACTCGTAGCATGGCCGACAGAGAGCCATACCTTTACGTCTTGCAGTAGGATTTGGCTACCCAAACGATCCGCGACGATCGCGTCGCTATAGATTGATTCGGCAGGCAGCGTGAAAACCATCTTCTCCGTCTGAATGACCAAGGTCGTCGCTTTCTGCTCCAGGTTGTGAAGCAGTTGGCCGTTTAGCTTGATGTTTACCGTGTCGGAGCCATTAGCCGCGACAATGGACAGGACAGCTCCCGGCTTTTCTTGCCCCAACCTGGCCGTTAGCTTAGCGGAATCCAGCTCGGCCGTGATGACCGTTCGCCCCGCTAGGGTCGTTACGATGACAGGACCAAGCTGTTCTACCTGCTGCCCGTTCACCAAAAACTTCACCCATTCCATCGTTGGGGACGAAGTCTGCGGCGGTGACGTTGTGACGCTCGCCGTCGGTCTAACGGAATGAGATGCATCAGATACGGCACCAGGTCCGACGCTGTTGATTGCCCGAACCGTAAACGTGTAGTCCGTCCCGTTGGTCAGCCCTGTGACTTCCATTTGCGTTGTCGTTCCGACTACCGTAATTCCGCCCGGGCTAGCCACCACCTCATACCGAAGAATGGCGCTCCCCCCATGGTCAGCCGGAGCATCGAAACGAACGGTGGCTATCTTGTCGCCCGCGCTCGCTCGCACGTTCGTCGGAGCTAATGGCACCGTTGCAGGCATCGCACTGGCTTCTTCCGAGAAGGGGCTTGAGCCTCCCGAATTGCTAGCCTTGACCGCAAAATAATAGGAAACTCCATTGGTTAGGCCTGTCACTTCGTAGTTCGTATCCCTCACCGTAGCGACGGATTCGCTGAAATCGCCCGAAGCCGTCGCTACATAGATCTCATATGCATCGGCATGCTCTACCGCCTCCCAATGCAAGGCAACGCTTCGATCTCCGGCTATAGCTTGTAGCGAAGTCGGGCTTGCAGGCACGCCAGGCAGGGTAATGTTCTGGGTAACGGTAAAGGTCCGATCGCTCATAAGGGCAGCGGATACGGTAACCGTTGTGGTATAACTCCCGGCTGCGAGACCATCCTTGACTTTGACTGTAAAGCTGGTGGACGGCGCACCGCTATTTAAGGTGGAGGCCGGCTGCGAGATTTCAAAAGCTTCGGCGTCTGCTCCCCCCTTTGCTACGGATAAGCCTGTTAAATGTCCCGTACCGGTATTCATAACGGAGATCACCAACGTTTGCTGAGTACCAGGCCCATACCCTTGCGTCAAGGCAGATGCAGTCTGATGATCTATCGCTTCTATTTCATAGGTAAGAACCTCGGTTGCGGTGACGGAAACGACATTGCTTGTTACGCTCGCCGTCTTCGTTCCGTTAACGCTCGCATTCGTGTTCGTCACTTCGACGTAATAATACCTCGTGCCAGCTGTTGCCGTCGGTGCGTTGTAGCTAGCGCTTGTCGCACCGTTCACCAACGTCCCTCCGCTTGTGCTATTGCTGTCGTTGCTGTACCACTGATAGCTCAGCACACCTCCATCGCTCACGCTCGCCGCTACGCTAAGCGTAGCCGTCCCTCCAACGTTCACCGTCGCATCCGTCGGCTGCGTCCCAATGCTTGGCGCCTCTGCGTTAACGAGCGTATTCAGCGTCACTTGAGCTACTCCACTTATCACGCTAGCCGTCTTCGTTCCGCTAGCGCTCGCATTCGTGTTCGTCACTACGACGAAATAATACCTCGTGCCGGCCGTTGCCGTCGGTACATTATAGCTAGCGCTTCTCGCTCCATTCACGAACGTGCCTCCGCTCGTGCTGTTGCTGCCGTTGCTATACCACTGGTAGCTCAATACGCCTCCATCGCTCACGCTCGCCGATACGCTAAGCGTAGCCGTTCCTCCAACCTCCGCCGTCGCATCCGCTGGCTGCGTCTCAATGCTTGGCGTAACCGCGTTCACGAGCGCGTTCGCTGTCACCGAAACAATATTGCTCGTAACGCTCGCCGATTTTGTTCCCACAGCTCGCGAATTTGTATTCGTCACCTCAACGTAATAGTACAAAGTCCCTTCAGTGGCAGTCGGCGCGTTATAGCTTGCGCCGATCGCTCCAGTCACAGGCGTACCACCGGAGGTGCTGTTGCTAGTATTGCTGTACCACTGGTAGCTTAACGTTCCGCCGTCGATGGTGTATGCCGTCACTCTAAGCGTCGCCGTTCCTCCCACATTTACCGCCAGATTCGCCGGCTGTGTACTGATGGTCGGAAAATCAGCGTTAATCAACATCCTGGCTGCCCTAACCTGACCGGAATAACCATTGGCTTCAGCCCAAAAAGCATATAAATCACCATTGAATTGTTGCAGGGAAGGTTCCCAAGCTGTATCGACAGTACCGGCATTAATACCATTTGAACCTCCATCATCTACAGATGACCAACTTGTTCTATCATACTTTTTTACCCGAATTTGAGCTCGAGTCGTGCCATTATCTTCAAGCCATGTAACGTATAAATCATTATTGAACACCATCGGTTTAGGAAAAGATGCTTCCCTGTTAATATTTACATTCAAGCCAATAGAACCCCCGCCATCTTCACTCGTCCAGCTTGCTCCATCATATTTCTTTACTCTAATCTGACTACTCTCATACCATGTTGCATACAGGGCATTATCAAATTCGATTAATTCGGGCGCTAATGCGTTGGAAGAAGGATTTACGTTTATACCGTCGCTTCCTCCGCCATCGACACTAATCCAACTGGAGCCATCATATTTCTTTACTCTCACTTGTGCAGCCCAAGGACCATATTCATACCAAGAAACGTATAAAGCGTTGTTGAATACGGCCATCGTCGGATAGGTTGCAGAACTCAAAGGATCTGCGTTCAAACCTGTAGAGCCTCCGCCATCGACACTGGTCCAATTGGTACCGTCAAAGCTCATTACTCGAATCTGATTAACTCCGCCGTCTACCTTCTCATGCCAAGCTACGTAAAGAATGTTGTTCATGACGGCCATGCGTGGAGCAGACGATGTTGCCGATGCGCTTCCATTTAAGCCGTCTTCATCCACACTGATCCAACTGGTTCCATCGTATTTTTTCACGCGAATCTTACCCGTTTCCTCCCAAAGCAAGTATAAAATATCCTCATATACGATTAAGGAAGGGTTAAGCGCTCGATCTGCTGGATTTATATTCAGACCGGTCGCACCGCCTCCGTCTACGCTTCTCCATGTTGTTCCATTAAAGCTTTTTACTCGAACCTGATTAACTGCAGATGCCCTCTCAATCCAGGCTGCATAAAGAATATTATGGTGTACGGCCGTACGCATAGCTTGCGATGCATGACTCGAAGTGTTCACATTCAGGCCATTAGCCCCGCCGCCATCCACCATAATCCAATTAGAGGCTGCTGCCTCAGCCGTTCCAGGCCCAGCTATCAACGTCAGCATCATACTTACTATTAACAGATAAATCAGCGATCTGCGTTTCAAATGCTTCATAAATATTGTGTTCCTCCTTGTAATCCCTTATCTATTCTGAAAAAAATAATAACCATATTCGACTCCCCCACCATCAAGATGCCTCTTATTAAATACATACGTTTAGGCACATGATGTCCCCGGGTACTTCTCCATTCCTCAGCACAAGGTAACGCAAGTGGTCTACTATCTTTGCTGCCAGCATTACTCAATCAGACCAACACAGAAATACTCTGACAAAAAATATAGGAATCGCATCGTAATCTTTGACAGGCGGGAGAGAGTTTAGTGCAGCAATTAGATGTTGGAAAATATTACATTTAAAACGAGCTAAATTCTCGCTCTCCGTAAGGCAAATCTAAATTAAGTATAATGGTTGAAAAACAAAAAATGACCTACCCAGAAGGGTAGGTCAACAAGGAAAAGGGGTAGGTAAACGTAAGCGTTCTATAATTACATTTCAAACTAACTTGTCTCCCACAAGCCCCAAAAGACCCGCTACTGTACCCTATTTTCTTCATTTTAAGTGCAGTTCGATCTTTTGATTTTTAAATAGCAATATTAATTTTTGAATTTTCTAACTAAATGCATCTGAAAGTTTATGCAACAAGTTTTATCTTTCTCAATTTCACTTAGCCGTCCTTATGAATTACCTAATAATGAAGAGAAATCAACTTGAGTCCTCTGGTTTAGTTTACGGATCCTTTTTACACGCTCGCCTATAGTGCCCGACATTTAGTTGCTCCTTCATAAAAATACCCGATGATCTAGTAAAGCATCATCGGGTATTTTCTAGTTGTTCAATAATTCTTGTTGGAGATCAAAACAATACTTTATTGTAATTCTCCATTCAAGAACATAACTTTATTGTTCAGAACAATACTTTATTGTAATGAATCAGTGAGAGTATTTCGTTTTGAATTTCTACTCCACCGTCACGCTCTTCGCCAAATTCCGTGGCTTATCAACGTCATGACCTAGAGCCAGCGATGCATAGTAGGAAATCAGTTGAAGAGGTACGACCGACAGAGCTGGTGTAAGAACCGGCAGCGTCTTCGGAATCGTGAACAGCTCGTCGACGGATTTCGCTGCTTCGGATTCGAAACCAGCGTTTGCGATACCGAGGACATGCGCACCGCGCGCTTTCACTTCTTTAATGTTGCTGAGCGTCTTCTCATACAGCGCTTCTTGCGTAACAAGGGCGATAACCGGGATGCCGTCCTCGATCAGCGCAAGCGTACCGTGCTTCAGCTCGCCTGCCGCGTAAGCTTCGGAGTGAATGTACGAAATTTCTTTCAGCTTCAGCGAGCCTTCTTGCGCGACAGCGTAGTCTACGCCGCGGCCGATGAAGAACAGGCTCTTGTGATGCGAGATCGACTCTGCCACTTGCTTCAGCACATTGGATTGCTCAAGGATGCTTTCCACTTGCTCAGGAAGCTTATGCAAACCTGCAATCAGTTCTTCAACAGCGGATTGCTCCTGCGTGCCAAGAACGCCTGCAAGGTGCAAGCCGAACAGGTAGAACGCGATCAATTGCGAAGTGTAAGCTTTGGTCGAGGCAACCGCGATTTCAGGTCCTGCCCAAGTTACGAGCACGTCGTCCGCTTCGCGGGCAACCGAGCTGCCGACTACGTTCGTAATCGCCAGTACGCGAGCGCCGTTGCGCTTCGCTTCACGCAATGCTGCCAGCGTATCCGCTGTTTCGCCGGATTGGCTTACAACGACAACAAGCGTGTCAGGCGTAATAATTGGCGAACGGTAGCGATATTCGGATGCGACATCGTTCTCTACCGGGATGCGGGCTAGCGACTCGATGACCGTTTTGCCGACAAGACCTGCGTGGTACGCCGTACCGCAAGCTACGATATGCACTTTGCGAATCGATTTGATATATTCTTCTGTCATTGTTAGTTCTTTCAAGTACACCGATTTGTTGTCATCGGCAATACGACCAAGCATAGTGTCGCGGTATGCCTTCGGCTGCTCGTAAATTTCCTTGAGCATGAAGTGATCGAAACCGGCTTTCTCCGCCGTTACTAGATCCCAATCGACATGAAATATTTCCTTGGAAATAGTTTCGCCTTCTGTCGTCATTAGTTCGACACCATTACGTGTCAACACGGCCATTTCGCCGTCGTCCAAAATGTAGACGTTGCGAGTATGCTCGAGGATCGCCGGAATGTCCGAACCAATAAAGTTCTCGCCTTCGCCGATGCCGATAACAAGCGGACTTGCAAAACGTACAGCGACTAAGCGCTCAGGCTCATACTCTGTCAAAACGCCCAGCGCGTAAGCTCCGCGCATACGTTTCACTGCGCGTTGCACCGCTTCGACAATGTTGCCGTCGTATTCTTCAGCGATCAAGTGCGAGATGATTTCCGTATCCGTCTCCGACACGAATACATGGCCTTTCGCAGCCAGCTCATCCTTCAAATCCAGATAATTTTCGATAATGCCGTTATGCACGACGGAGAACTTCGCCGAGTTGTCCGTATGCGGATGAGAATTCACGTCGGACGGCTTACCATGCGTTGCCCAGCGTGTATGTCCGATACCTACTGAACCTTCCAGTGGATCTCCTTTTAGCTTATCTTCAAGATTAGCCAAACGTCCTATGGACTTCGTAATTTCCAAACCGTTTTTCGTAAAGACAGCGATACCTGCGGAATCATAACCGCGGTACTCCAGCTTCTTCAATCCCTCAAGCAAAATATCCTGCGAATCCCGTTTACCAATATATCCAACAATTCCACACATAATTTAATAAGCCTCCGTAAGGTGTATTTCCCGCCTTCGTACGGATGCAGCCTTGCCAATGTGCGGCACAAGCAATATGAAGTTGTCACAGATTAATCCCTTATGTTGCATTAAAATGTAACCCTTCTGCCCGTGCTCGCCCCGCAGGCAGCATCTTGGACATACGGGATCAATATCAGCCTGCCGCAATTTTGTAAGACGGGTCGCCCAGTCTCTTTGATTTGCAGCTTTCGGTTGGCTTGTCGTACCGGAAGGTCCCCGCCGAATGTTTCGAACACCTTCACCTCGTCAGCTTTCCGCATGGATAACGACTCTATTCAGCCGCTGTCCCATCGCGCAAGCTCTGGCGCTTATATTGCTTATTTAACCTCTATCCTCGCTTTCCTTCTTGAATCATACTACCTACCTATCATATTCAATCTGGATATAATCTGCAACCTGTTTTCTGAAAATGGACAACTTACCAGCCGTCAAGTATGACATTTACATGTCCATTTGCAGTCAGAACAGGATACTAGGATACTTCAAATGAGCCATTGGCATGAATACGAGGAAAAAATGTCCGAGCATCTAAATGAGTCCAAAAAAGACCCGAGCACCCGTACGCATCACCGCAAACCATGCTTGGCTTGAAATCATTGAAGCTTAGTTGCGTATTTTTTGATTCAAGCAAAGAATCTTAATGGTCCTATTTACAGTTTTCCCCTCTAAAAAGATTCGTTACGAATCATGAGATTCTTATTTCATCCGATTCCTTACCGTTACGCAACATTTCGGGTAAATAAGGCTTTCTGAGTTCGTTAGTAAGCAAATATTCGTTGAAACCCGCAAATAAGATGCTCTAGATTCGTTAACAAAGCGTACACGGCTGTCGACGTCCTTAAAGGTGGTGGGCGGTGTGAAGCAAAGTATGGCGTATCGATTTACTTTCCTAAATCTCAAATAAGGACCAGCCGGGTTATTCGCCCAGCCGGTCCGTCTTCTATAAGTCATATATAACTGCCTTTACCATTAACCAAGCTCATTTTTAACGACGTCCACGATCTGAGCCACGTAAGCTTCAACTTGATCCTTGTCCGGACCTTCCGCCATAACGCGAATCAGTGACTCTGTACCGGATGGGCGAACAAGTACGCGCCCGTTATCGCCAAGCTCGCTCTCAACTTGCTTCACAGCTTCCTCGATGGCAGCGTTGCCTTGGTACAGGCTCTTATCTTCAACGCGAACGTTGACGAGCACTTGCGGGAACTTGCGCATAAGTCCCTTGAGCTCGCTTAGCTTCTTGCCCGATGCAGCCAGCGTGTCGACCAGCTGCAGAGCAGTGAGGATGCCGTCTCCCGTCGTAATATAATCGAGGAAGATGACATGGCCGGATTGCTCGCCGCCGAGGTTGTAGCCGCCGCGACGCATTTCTTCCATAACATAACGGTCACCGACCGAAGTTTGAGCCGTTCTTAATCCGATATTCTCAGTACCCTTGAAAAAGCCGATATTCGCCATTACCGTTGTTACGACGGTATCATGGTTTAGCTTGCCCGCACGCTTCATCGCATCGCCGATGATGCACAGAATGAAGTCGCCGTCGACTTCCTCGCCCTTCTCGTCGATCGCGATCAAGCGATCAGCGTCGCCGTCGAAGGAAAGGCCGAGATGCGCCCCGTGCTTCAGCACTTCCTCGCGCAGGTATTCCGGATGCGTCGAACCGACGCCCGCATTAATGTTAAGGCCGTCTGGCTCCGCGCCTACGGTAATAATGTCCGCGCCAAGCTCGCGGAACACAGTCGGAGCAAGCTCATACGCTGCGCCGTTTGCGCAGTCTAGAACGATCTTCAGGCCGCTGAAATCGCCCTTGATCGTTGTTTTCAAATAATCCAAGTATTGCTGCTTCGCTCCGTCATAGATCGATACAGCGCCAATCTCGCCGCCCTCAGGACGCGGCAGCTCATCGACTTTCGCATCGATAAGCGCTTCGATCTCAAGCTCCGTCTCATCAGACAGCTTGAAGCCGTCGCCGCCGAAGAACTTGATGCCGTTATCCTCAACCGGATTATGCGAAGCGGAGATCATGACCCCGGCGTCAGCGCTAAGCTCACGCGTAATATAAGCAACAGCAGGCGTGGATACAACGCCTAGACGCACAACGTTCGCGCCAATCGACAGAAGGCCGGCAATAAGCGCGGATTCCAGCATAGGACCGGAAATTCGCGTATCAAGACCGATCACAACGACCGGGCTCTCCGCCTTTCTTGTCAGTACATAACCGCCGCAACGGCCGATCTTATAGGCTAGCTCAGGCGTCAGCTCTCTATTTGCAACGCCTCGTACTCCGTCAGTTCCGAAATATTTCCCCATTCTCATTTTGCCCCTTTGTTCAACATGTTATCGACTACTTGTTACCTCATTCATTGCCACAAGCTACTCGCTGCTATTCGCAGCATTCCCGCCGGCATTGCCGTTCCCGCTTCCCGGGTCAGGCGTTGCGGGCGGCGTAACGGTAGGTGTCGTGCCCGTCTCATCCGGCGGCGTCTCAACCCCCGTACCTGCTCCAATTGAACCATCATCCACAATTTCGATGGTCACGGATAGCGGCTGTCCGTCCGCAGCTACCGTCTGCACATAAGCAGGCAGAACTACATCTAGCGGAATCGTATGCACGCCAGGCCCAAGCCCCGCGAGACTCGCTGTAATAGTAATCTGATTCGCTTCCACCTTGGAGAGGATCGATTCCGCTCCGCTAACCGTTAAGTCGTATTTGCCCGACACAGGCGTTCGCACGACGGCCGTCAGCCCTTCTGCAAGCCCCTCCATATTGATTGCCATACCGGTAAAGGTCCGCGTTACCGTCGGATCAACAAATACACTGATTGAAATCTCGCTCGGATCGACGGACTTAATGCCGTCAATAAGCTGCGTCTTCACCTTGAACGTTCCCGATGCCTTCACCTTCGACAAGTCGAAGACGACTCCGTCGAATACCGTCAGCGCATCAATCGTTTGCTGATCGCCATAGACGGTAACCTCTTCGATCTCCGGCTTGATCGATTCAATGCTGAAGCCGTCCGGAAGCGTGCCTGTATATCGAACCTGCAGCGGCACTTTCTTGAATGGCGGCGTCACCTTAACCTCCACCATGACCGTGCCGGGATCGACAATTGCATTCGTCATCTCCAAGCCGTCCGTATCGTAAACGACGACCTTCGCTTTCTTATCCGTAACCGTCTTATCCGCGCCTTCAATATTGACTGACGCAACGACGCTTCCTACACGCTGCATATCGTCCTTCGGCAGCGTTACCTCAATACCTGGTCCGGCAGCTTCCGTCGAGAGCGTTACCGCAGCCGGCTCGCCAGCGACAAAGCCTTCCGCAGGCTTACCTTCCGCAACGACCTGCAGATCAAACGTTTTCGTTACGATTTCCTCCAATTGTACGGTTACCGTACGCGGCGACATTGCCACAAGCTGAATACCTTTAGGTAATTTTACAACGAGGGGCAATTCCTGTATGCCTGGTTTTACGTCTTTCACATCTACTATTACTTTATAATCATCAATGGAGGAAGCTGACAGCAAATCGGTCAGCTTGCCCTGCACATCGATTCGCACAACGGTCGGCTCCATTGCCGTCAGGGCGAACTTATCCGCATCGAGTCCCTCAATGTTAATCTTCGCCGCTTCAATCGTCTTCGTGTCGATCGACGACGTAACCGTCTGCGGCGACGAATCGGTATCGATATGTACGACCGCCCATAACAATAAAGCAAGCACCACCGATAAAATCTTCATTGCAGTCGGATGACTTAGCCACTTATCCATGGCCTCCTCCTTTCCGCTTGAAGAGCGACGAGATCGACAGAGTCGACTTCTCCTTGCTCTTCGGGCTTGACTTCGGCGTCAACTCCTCGAACAGCTTCGAGATGAGCGACTCCTCATTAATGTCACGCACAATCATACCGTTCAGCGACAACGATACTTGTCCCGTCTCCTCAGAGACGACGACTGAAATCGCATCGCTCACTTCGCTTACCCCGATGGCAGCGCGATGGCGCGTTCCAAGCTCCTTGCTAATAAACGGATTTTCGGAGAGCGGCAAATAACAGCCTGCGGCCATAATCTGATTGCCGCGAATAATGACCGCTCCGTCATGCAGAGGCGCATTCGGTGTGAAAATATTAATGAGCAGCTCCGAAGTAATCCGCGATTCCATCTGAACACCGGATTCGATCAGTTCGCTCACGCCCGTGCTCCGCTCGAATACGATCAAAGCGCCGATCTTGCGGCTGGCCATATGCTGAACCGCTTTGATAACGCCGTCCACCTGCTCGCTTACGGCATCCCGCTCCAAAGAATACGTCCGTGAGAACAGCTTGCCCCGTCCGAGCTGCTCAAGCACCCGGCGCAATTCCGGCTGGAATATAATAAGCACCGAAACGACCCCGAACGTGAACATCTGATTCATCAGCCACTTGAGGGTGTACAAATTGAACCAGGTGCTAATCGCCCAAGTACCAACCAAGACGAAGATCCCCTTAAGCAATTGCACAGCCCTCGTGCCGCGAACGAGCAAGATCATTTTATAAATAATATAGCTGACTATGCCAACATCGATGATGTCCTTCAACCAATCGTGCCAAGTTAAATCCGAGAAATAGCTCATATGCCAACCCCCAACAGCCGATAACCTTGTTTTTCGCAACCTGATCCGATACTATGCCTTACGCTTCGGCTTCCTATCGATTATGATCGGAATTCAACTTTATTATTTTCTATAATTGGGATTGGAAATCCTTTATTTTGATAAAAGTTTACTTTGTACGGATAAGGTACACAAAAATACCTCCCTGCACGAGGGAGGTATGACGCTTTAATCGGCGATTCCGCCAAACGTCTGCGTTACCTTGAACCAGAACCAATCAAGCGCCTGATCGATTGTGCGGCTCTGCCCTGCAATATGCCCCGTCGATGCGAGGTTCAGCGTCCCGTCGATGACCGTCACGTTTCCGTCGATCTCGCCAAGCACCTCAGCCCGCCCGTTCTCCACGGTCAGATTGCCAGTTAGATGTGCGCCTTCAGGGACGATTACGGTGTTTCCTTCTATTATAACAGATTGAAGGTCCTCACCCGCAACGACCAGCTTCGTATCTTCCTCCCACAATGTGAAGAAGCTGCCAAGCATGACGAGCAGAAATACGGCCGCAGCCGTAACGCCGGGATATCGGTAAATAAACCGAACGAAGCCGTTCCGCGTCTTCGCTTTCTTTAACGGGAGCTGCTGCATGATTTTGTTCGTTAATTGCTCAGAGGCTTGCTTGTCGTAACCCGTTTGCGGCGCTGCCGCAGACAGAGAGTGGAATGCTGCTGATTCCGTGTTCTCCAATTGCTCAAAGCGGCTACGGCAAGCAGGACATGAAAGCAAATGCCTCTTCAGCTCCGTAATATCTTCACGCGGCAGCTCGCCGTCCAAATAGTCATGCATCCAAACGATGGCGACGTTGCAATTCATAGCAGCCAGTCCTTTCTTTCCATTGCTTCCGCAGTAGTTCGTAATTGATTTGTAAAACGTAAATGGCTAACGTCGTTATTATGTCATGAAAAAACAGCCACGATCATCTATCATCGGCATGGCTCGTTTAAGCTTGCTATAGGATACGTTGCGAATCACAGGATGTTTCACTTTTTTATGCTGCTTTTTTTTCCATAGGCAAATGCCCGTAACGAAGCCTACAGCTTGTGCTCCAGCTTCTTGCGCAGAAATTCCCGGCCGCGGTGAACGCGTGTCTTAATCGTAGTAACCGGCATATCCATAATATCGCCAATTTCCTGTAAGGACAAATCCTGCATGTACCGGAGCGCCATAACCGTCTTGTACTTCGGAGGAAGCGTCTCGATCGCTTGATGGATGATGCGCTGCGTGTCCGATAACATCAACTCCGTCTCCGGCGTCCGGTCATCGCTTGGAATCATCGAATAGCCGTCGAGTCCCTCGTGTTCCGAAGATTCCGCATCGAGCGAATAAACCGGCTTCCGCTTCCTTAATCGATCGATGCATAAATTAGTAGCAATTCTATATATCCACGTAGAAAATTTCAAAGTCTCGTCGTACCTGTCCAAGTTTTTGTATACACGAAGAAACGTATCCTGAACAACGTCCTCCGACTCCTGACGATTGTTCAGCATTCGGTATGCCATATGAAACAGCTTATCCTGATACAGGCTCACAAGCTCGGCGAACGCTCCCTGGTCGCCCTTCAGCGACAGGCGCGCCAAGCGTGCCTCCATTACATTCACCTTTACTCCTCCAGACGTTCCGTGCGTACAACCGCTCGCCTTGCTGATTGCTCGGCGATAACGATCCCAATCAATATAAGGACGATGCCAATTATTTGGCCTGTGCTTAATTTCTCATTAATGATGAGCCATGCGCTCACCACAGCGACCGGCAGCTCCATTGCTCCGAGCAGCGAGGCTAGCCCGCTTCCGATCTTCGGAATGCCTGCATTGAAGCAGATCGCCGGCATCACACTGCCAAGCAGCGCGAGCGCCGTTCCCCATCCGAGCATTTCCCATTCCGCATCGCCTGCCCATGACCCTGATCCGTAGAGCAAAACGATGACTATGAAGCCAAAAGACATCATCATTGCGGACTTCATGACCGGATCATGATCGGTCTCGATCAGTCCCGTCAGGAACAGAAACAAACTATACGTAACAGCGGAGGCTAAGCCGTAGCCTACTCCGATGATATCGATCCGTGCAAGACCCACTTCCTCGAACAAGCCTGCCGCGAGCAAAGTGCCCGCCATTGCGACGGCAATCGCCGCCAGCGCAAGCTTCCTCGGAAACCTTCGAACGCGTATGCATTCTAGCAAAATCGTAATCCACATGAACTGAAAAAGCAAGACAATTGAGAAAGATGCTTCCAGCCGCTGTAGAGCCATATTATAAAACACCGTTGTGAGACATAAGCCGAATATGCCGACGACAGCCAGCATCAGCCACTTTCCTCTGCGAAAAGGGTTCCGCCACAGCTTCGGACGAAGCAGCACGAGCAGCCACAGCAGTACAACGCTTATGCCGACTTGGTGCACCGTTATTTGCTCGAAGCTGAAGCCCGCATCATAAGCTAGCTTGACGATTGGCGATAATATGCCGTAGCAAGCAGCGCCGATTAAAACGATAATAACGGAAAACCAGTATGATGATGACTGCTTCACCCTTCGTTCCTCCCGCACCTGCTTGCCAATCATTCTGATTATTATAAACGTTATAGAATGGCTCGGCAATCGACCTAGGTCGGGGATTGGAGAATTATGCTTGCCCTACAACCTACAAATAAAACAAGCAGCAGCCATGATCATTACGTTCATGGCTGCTGCTCTCTATAGAATTGCCCGCTGCGCTTACAGCGTATTCGTCTTCAATTGATCCAGCACGTTCATTATGGTAGTCGTCGGAATCGCAAAGCCAATGCCTTGCGCCTCAGCGTTAACCGCCGTATTAATGCCGATTACTTGGCCTTTCTCGTTAAGCAGCGGTCCGCCGGAGTTGCCCGGATTGATCGATGCGTCCGTCTGCAGCAGATGCTCGTACTCGTGATCGCCCTGCTCGTCCGCTATCGTAATCGGACGCTCCTTCGCGCTAAGCACCCCCATCGTCATCGTCTGATCGAAGCCGTACGGGTTGCCGATAGCGATAACCCAGTCGCCGATCCGCGTCTCGTCGGAGTTGCCAAGTTCAAGCGACGGGAATGCCTTACCGTCAGGGCTTGTCACTTTGAGCACGGCAAGATCCAGCTCATAGCTTGTACCCATCACCTGCGCCGTAAGCGGCTCGTCATAACCTTGAACGGTAACCTTCACTTCCTTCGCTCCGGATACGACATGCTCATTGGTCAGAATATAACCGTCCGATTCGAAAAAGAATCCTGTACCCGAGCCGCTAAGCTCGAGCTCGCTGCTGCTCTGCTCATCAGACGGCTGCTGCTCTTGCTGCTGCTCCTGCTGACTTTGACCGCCTCTTCCCCCTCCGCCGAAAAACTGGCGGAACAGAGGGTCGTCCATCATCGTGCTTTGCTTGCTTGGCTCGGTATAGGTTTCGATCTTCACGACAGCAGGGCTAGTCGCCTCGTAGATTTGCGCTACGGTTGCGTTCGTCCCTAGCGATGCAGTCGTAAGCCCCGCATCCTGCTGAGCTGCGCCGCTTGCGATAGAGGTTGTTCCCGTGCCGGCTGCCGTGCTGCCGCCGCTGAACAAGTTGTTCCGATCGGCTGCATAAGCGAATCCACCAACGACCATGGCGCCGATAAGGAATGATGCCAGCATCGTTCGGGTCGAATTCCGGCTGCTGCGCTTCGAGCGATTACTGCCGCCCATGTTCATAAGGTCCATATGGATTCCAAGCTCTTTCTCATAGGAAGCTTGCAGCTCCGACGGCTTCCTCTGCCCTTGCGCCTGCGAGTCATAAGTATAAGTCGTGCTAGGCTTAACACCTGTTTCGTTCTGTGAATGCATATTCGAATTCGTTGTTCCGTTATGCGAAGTATATTTGTCCTGTTCGTTCATGTTTATCATCCTCCTGCGTTTGTTCTCTTTGCTATGTTTCTATCATGCAGGATGCACCTTAAATCAAACTTAAGCAGATTATAATTGAACATAAGAAAATCGATTTTCAAAGACAACATGCAACATTCCAATCATTCCCTCGTCTATGAGTAGGTAACATACCCGCTTACTAACAGGAGGAACGACAGATGAACAAAATGTACAAAGTATTAGCAACCGCATCCATTATGGCACTTGCTGCCGTACCGTTGACTGCTAGCGCGCAGGATATCCCGCCGGCACCCATTCATACGGGACAAGGGCAGATCGTCAATCAAACCAAAGTCGTACCGGCCGTTTGGGGTCAAATCACGGACTTCGTCAACGACTCTTCAGGTAAATTCATCACGGTCAAGGGTCGCGGGCTCGCGATTAACGACCAGAGTGAAATGATCCTTAACATTACGAAAGATACGAAAATTTATAATGCTAAAGGCAAGACCGTCGCTCTAAAAACGATCATCGACAATAAAATGGTCGTTAAGGCGTTCTACGGCCCTAATATTACGAAGAGCCTTCCCGCTCGCGGAACGGCGCTGACGCTTGTCGTTCAAGACAACAGCTTCACCGGTATCGAAGGAACGGTTGGCGAAGTGAGAGATAACGGCATTGTCGTAACGGGAACGAATATATATTCGGCATCCGAAGAAACGGTTGTGCTCCATTTTGCAGACAATGTCCAAATCTTCGATCAGAACGGACAAGCGATCAAGGCAGATGTGATCAAGCCCGGCATGTCGGTCAAATCCATCTATGGTCCGGCAATGACAATGAGCATTCCACCGCAATCAACGACCAAATACGTCGTAGTGAACACGGTGATCGAGGAGCAGACACCTCCCGGTACGGATGGCATCATTACGAATATTACAGGCAAGCAAGTGACGGTGATGGGCAATCCGCTGGAGCAAGGCGGCGTCAATTATGTCATTCTGACAGTCGACGAACAGACGGAGATCGTGAACGAGAAGGGCGAGAAGCTGACGGCTGACGCGCTCAAGCAGGATGCGCGCGTAGAGGCGTATTACGGCGAAGTGATGACGATGATCTACCCTGCTCAGACTCATGCCGATAAGCTTGTCGTGAAGGCTGCTCAAACGAATAAAGTAGAGGGCACAATCGCGGCATCCGATCGTGTAGGCAAAGATCAAGTATACGTGAATGTAGGTTCCGATGATTCTACAAGCAACGATATTATACTGAATATTAGCGAAGCTACGAGAGTGATCTACCCCGTCGGCATCGACACAGGCCTTATTGCAGGCAGCAAAATCGTCGCTTACACTGCGGCAGAGATGACGGCCTCCCTTCCAGGCATGACGAATGCGGAGCTCGTTATTGTGACGAGCAAGGACTCTGTAGACACAGCAGAATAGTGTTGTTAAAGTTCCCAAGCTCGCTATGTTGGATTTCTGCAGTATAGAAGGCAGTATCTAGCATTTGTAACGCGCTATAGTGGATTTCTGCAGTAACTTTGCTCGTTATGTGTTATTTTAAGGCGGAATTGGCTAAAGTTAATGCAATTATCCAACATAGATTAAAATATAGGGCAAAAGACGCTGAAGTTGATGCAATTATCCAACATAGTCAATAAGGCCATTAATTAACCTAGATACACAACAAAAGAGGCGGTACAGGATGTAATGTCCTGTACCGCCTCTACTTATGTGGAGCATTAGCCCGTATTGCGAAGGCCTGCTGCAATTCCGTTGATTGTAAGGAGCACCTCGCGGAGCAGCTCCGGATCGTCTTGATCGTCAGCACGCAATGCGCGAAGCTCCGTCAGCAATTGTACTTGCATGTAGCTGAGCGGATCGACGTACGGGTTGCGCAGACGGATCGATTCTTGGATGACAGGCACGTTATCCAAAATTTCCGTTTGCCCCGTAATGGCGAGAATCAGCTCGGAAGTCAGCTTGTATTCTTGCTCGATTTGGGCGAAGATACGGTCGCGAATCGTTTGGTCGGAGATCATATCCGCGTATTCCTTCGCGATGACAAGATCTGCTTTGGCAAGCGCCATCTGCAAATTGTCGATCAGCGTACGGAAGAACGGGAACTTCTCGTACATCGTACCGAGTGTCTTCAGCTTCTCTTTGTCGTCGCCTGTGTATTGCTTCAGCGCAGTACCTGCTGCATACCATGCCGGCAGCAAGTAGCGGCTTTGCGTCCATGCGAATACCCATGGAATCGCACGCAAGTCCTCAAAGCGATCGCTGTTCTTCCGTTTCGACGGACGGGAACCGATGTTCAGCTCGCCAACCTCAGGCAGCGGCGTTGATTCCTTGAAATACGTTAAGAAGTCCGGATCGCGGAAGATCAGATCTTGATACTTCGTAAGCGCCGTCTCGGAGATCGAGCGGGCGATGTCATCCCACTCCGGTTCCGTTTGCAGCCCTTGCTCTGGATATTTCGCAAGACGCGCCGCCGTAATAAGCGCCCACGTTGCTTGCTCCAAGCTGCGGTAAGCAATGCCTTGCATCGAGTAACGCGAGGACAGAACCTCGCCTTGCTCGGTAATCTTGATGCCGCCGCCAACCGTATGCGGAGGCTGTGCAAGAATACTGCGGTTCAGCGGCATGCCGCCGCGACCGAGTGCGCCGCCGCGTCCATGGAAGAACTTCAGCTTCACATCGTATTCTTTGCCGGCAGCCGTAATGTCGTTCAGCGCAACGCGAAGCTCCCAGTTCGCTGTAACAACACCGCCGTCCTTGTTACTGTCAGAGTAACCAAGCATAATCTCATGCAGGTTGCCGCGCGCTTCAACCGCTTGGCGGTAGATCGGCATCTCGAACAGCTGCTTCATAATGCCAGGTGCTGCGTGAAGATCGTCAATCGTCTCGAACAACGGAACGGATTGCAATGTGCAACGAACCGTACCGTCCGATTCTTGACGGAACAAGCCAACTTCCTTCGCGAATACCATAACCTCAAGCATGTCGCTTGCTGCTTCCGTCATACTGATCAGGTAGCTGGAAATACAGTTCACGCCGAACTCTTGTTGAGCGCGATAGATCGTATGGTATACGTCCAAACATTCGCGAGTCGAAGCCGAATAATCCAGATGGCTGGACGTAAGCGGACGCGGATCGTTCAGCAAACGATGCAGCAGGTCCGACTTCTCTTCTTCCGAAAGCGAAGCGTAATCGGAAACAACGTTCATTTTCGCCAAAATCTCGCTCATTGCGTTCTCATGCTCTTGGCTGTGCTGACGCACGTCAAGCGCCATCAGATGGAAGCCGAACAGCTCCACTTGGCGAATAAGCGTAGCGACATTCGTATTAGCCACATAATCGGCGAAGTGATGACGAAGGCTGCGGTCAATCACAAGCAAGTCCTCGCGCAGCTCATCCGGATGGTTGTAGCGCATCGCCGAGCCCTTCAGCGACTCGTCGCGCGTATTCGCAAGCTTCTCCAGCATAAAGCCAAGCTTAATGCGATAAGGCTCCTTCGTGTTTCTCCACAGGTCCACGCACTTCAGCTCAACATGCTCGCGGTCCAATCTGATCGATTCAACCAGCTCGTCGGACACTTGAACAAGGTTCGTGCTGAAGCTGAGAATATCCATCAAGCCGTTCAGCTTCTCTTCATACTTGCGGATGGCAAGCTGGCGATGAAGCGTCAACGTCTCCCATGTTACCTTGGCGGTTACGGAAGGATTGCCGTCACGGTCGCCGCCGATCCAGGAACCGAAGCGCAGGTAGTCAGGCACATGCCACTTCTCGTCCGGATAATATTTGCCAAGGCAGCGCTCCAGCTCTTCGTAGACGCTAGGCAATACCTCGAATAAAGTTTCGTCAAAATAATACAGGCCGTTGCGAACTTCATCGATAACCGTAGGTTTGCGATCGCGCAGTTCGTCCGTTTGCCACAAAATAAGAACTTCGTTCATTAGCTTCTCATGCAGCTTCCCGCGCTCGCGGTACGTAAGCGTAGGGTTGTCCAACTCCATAACGTCATTAGCGATACGCTTATGGATATCAAGCACTGCACGGCGCGTTGCTTCCGTCGGATGCGCCGTCATAACGAGCTCCAGCGAAATGCCGCCCAAAATTTCTTGCACGTCTTCAATCGCGATACCGCGTTCCTTCAACTCTTGAACCGCGCTTTCGATCGAACCGCGTTGAACCGATTCGCCCGCCGATACCTCGTAGTCGCGTTTCCGTCTAATACGATGATTTTGCTCGGCAATGTTCACAAGCTGGAAGTAAATCGCGAACGCACGAATAACTTGATGCCGAATTTCCGGACTCAAGGACGAGATCGTTCCTTTAAATTGCTCGAATAGTTCCGGTACGAATTCCGCGCGCAATGCCTTGCTCGTCTCACGAATTTGCTCGACGATCTCAAGCAGTTCTCGTCCGCCTTGGTGCACAAGTACTTCGCCAAGTATATTCCCTAGAAAACGGACATCTCGGCGCAGCAGATTGTTCGATTGCGGCCGATTGCCCGTCAATGTAGATGCTGGTTGATCCGACATACTGTGTTCCTCCTTAAGTTTTGCGAATGCAAAACTCTCTTCGTAAGCGTAAACTTTACTTTTGCGAATGCAAAAGTCTCTTCGTAAGCGTAAGCTTGTTTGCGAATGCAAAACCAACCTCATATCCATAATGTTCGTTTTGCGCACACAAAAGGATTACCCTTTTTGACTCGAATATAAACTTCTCCTATCATACTACAAAACGGAACAGGGTTGAAGCCCCTATCCGAATCGGTTCTTGCCTATGTGCTGGTAATGTTCGGTGTTTAACAGCATGTTAGCGATACCATGACCAGAGTTCTGGATAACCGTCCCAATATATCCATCAAAATAAAAAGAAGCCCTGCTCAGCAAGGCTTCCCGGTATTGTATTCGCTCTTATTAACCCGCGACGAGAATACCCTTCCGCTCCAACGTTTCAATCAACGACTTCGCCATGATGTCGTAGCCTAGCAAATGCGGGTGAAGTCCGTCGTCGGCAAGCTCTTCGCGCAGCCTGGCGCCGTCTTCTTGCGTCATATGCGAGTGGTAATCAACGTAGACAGCTGCTTCCTCATTGGCTACTATCTGCAGCATGTCATTTACTTTGATGATGCTCGCATTCCTTATATCGTTATTTCCCGATTGCGGCAAGTTCGTTGGGAGCAAGGAGCATACGATCGACGTAATCCCATTCGCATTCGCCTTTCGCGCCATTTCGCGAATATCATCCACTAATCCCGGAATAATTTGCTCCGCCGTTTTCCGATCGTGGATCGTCCAGCCGTCCAATCCCCAGAAGTTGTTCACGCCGATCTTAATGACGACGTGCTTCGGCTTCAGTTGAATGACGTCCGCGTCGAATCTTCTTAATACGTGGCTGCTGATGTCGCCGCCGATTCCGCGATTGACGACAAAATGACCGCTGCGGCCAAAGTAGGCATTCAGCTCCCACATATGAGTAATCGAATCGCCGATAAACACAAAATCAACAGGTACGTTATGCGCGATTAATATTTCGTTGCCAATATCGAATTCTCCTCTGCGGCTATCCGCTGCAGCTGCTGCGGCGAAGAAGCCAGGTCTTACGATATCGATTCGTTTGTTAGTCATTTATAAGTTCCTCTCCATCTGAATTGAATTTTGAATATTACAATTTTTTAAGCTTCAGCAAGGCTTCAACAAAATAATAATCCCCGTAAATAAGCGGTGCATCCACATACACATCCGCAGCATAATAACCTGTAGCATGAAGCAGCAAAGCTTCCTCATCCGCTTCCCAAGCGCCGTAATGGTTGTATAGAGAATGAAGGATCGCTTCCGCCTGTTGCCGATACTCTTTACTTTCCTCACCCTGCACCGCAACTGCTAAATCCAGTAACCCTGATGCGGCTATCGCTGCAGCCGAGGAATCCCGAGGCGTGTCCTTGCCGAAGTCTGGCAGTCGGAAATCCCAATAAGGCACTTTGTCTTCAGGCAGATGATCGAGAAAAAATCGCGCGACTCTCTCGGCAGCCTCCAAGTATTTCTCCTTCCCCGTGTATGAATAACTAAGCGTAAATCCATACAATGCCCAAGCCGCCCCTCTAGCCCAAGCCGAATCCGCGGCATGGCCTTGTCCTGCTAATTCACCGATCCGCTTGCCGGTTTCCGGGTCGAAGCTGACGATATGGTGAACGGAGCCGTCATCCCGTACAAATTCTCGCAGCACGGTATCCGCATGAAGCTCGGCGACATGTCGATATCTTGGATCGTCGATTTCCCGGGAGGCCCAGTAAAGAAGCGGCAGATTCATCAGACAATCGATAATGGCCCAGCCGCTGTGATCCTCCCCGCCCCAATTCGGCCACGCGCGAATGAACCCGCCTGCCGGATTAAATCTTCCGGCGAGCAAGCTTGCAGCCATTAGAGCGTGCCGCTTCGCTTCCTCATCTTGGATGTGCTTATATTGATTCACGCTGCTTAAGCCGAACATAAACCCGACATCGTGATGCAATTGCTCGAATTCCCAAAGCGTTTGACTGATTTGCCGTTCGCATTCAACGGCTAGCTCCTTCAGACGAACATTATTCGTTTCCTCATAAGCTAACCACAGTAATCCCGGCCAGAATCCGGAGACCCAATCATGAGCGGGAGTCTTCTCGTAACGGCCTTGCGCGGAGCCGTTTGGAAATGATGCTCCAATGGACAAGCTCGTCCGCTCTATTTTATCGATTGTTTTCCGGCAAGCTTCATCTACCCAATTCACCCTTGCAATCATCTGGACCCTCCCTAATCTTTCCCGCCGCAACGAATCATCTTCTCCGATAGATTTCAGGCGTCACGCCGTAATACTTCTTAAAGGTTCTAATAAAGTGCTGCGGACTCTGATATCCGACCATTTCTGTAATTTCATAAATCTTAGAGCCCGATTTCTCCAATAAAGCCTTTGCTTTCTCCATGCGTGCGCGCAATATATATTCGCTTAAGTTCTCTCCCGTGATTTCCTTGTAAATTTGCGATAAGTAAATGCCGTTCAAATATACGGAATCTCCGATGGATTGCAGCGTTACGTTTTTCCCGAGATTCTGCTCGATATAGGAATGAATTTTGTGTACGAGCTGCTGATGATTCTCGCCGATATGCATAGGCTGCAAGATCTCATTCTCTAGTAGAGCATCCAGGATAATATGGCTCCAGGTTTTTAAGAGCTTAGCAGAGTGAATAACGTTGTGTTCGGCGCGGCTTGAGGCTGTTCCGACGATATCCTCCAGCACTTTGCCCCTCTTATGCGCAAGATACGTGAAGCTGCTTAACAAATGCAAGTACGCCTCGCGCAAATGCGCCTGTGAATCCCTATGCGAATGCTCCAGTTCGCCAAAAATGTCCGAAAGCTTAGCGTTCAGCTTATCTCCATTCCCGATATCCATAAGTTGAGTCAGCATGGGAGATTGATAGAGAGACTGCAATGGCTTCATTTCCCGATCTGTACTTTCATGAGTAGTCGACACGATCATTCCCTGCTGATTCGACCTCATCAATATAGAGGCGATAGATGAATACGCAGAATAAATTTCGTCTGGAAATTGCGTTGGATTCGAAATACAAATGGCGATATTTCCCCGCAAATAATGATCGACATTTTCAGTGAGCCTTTTGGCTAAAGAAACCAGCAGGCTTTCCTGCGTGGAATTCCAATCCCGGGCGAGATTCTCTTCCTCGGATTTGGGCAGGAGCAGCAAAGCCAGATTGCCTTGCGGGGTCTTGCAGGACCAAATATGAAATTGCGCCGAGAATAGCTCCTCCGCCATATTCAGGACAGCAAACTTTAAAAGCTTCATATCTTCCAATCCATAGGCTTCATAGAAATAAGGCTCGAATTTAATCGCCGCCAATTTGACCTGATCGCCGTAAGCAAATGGAATTCGGTACATGCCGAGCTTATCCGCTAATTGACTTTTGGAAAAGCTTTTCTCCTGCAACAGTTCAAGCAACAGATTTTCTCTCAATAACGGTAAATTCCGATGCACGACGGAAGTCGAATATTCGAGAATTTGATGCCGCTGACGCTCGTTATTGCGTTTATCTACGATTTTGCCAACCGCCTCCAGAAGCACGTCATCCCGGACCGGCTTAATGAAGTAATCGATGGCATTTAATTCGATCGCTTTTTTGGCATATTCGAATTCCGCATATCCCGTGAGCAGAATGCAGTCTATTTTCATCTGATGATCGTTGACGTATTGAATAAGCTCTAGGCCCGACATTCCCGGCATGCGAATATCCGTAATCAGAATATCGATAGGATGGTCGCGAATAATCTCTAACGCGCTTTGGCCGTTGTACGCTTTATGAATCGTAGAGATATCGAACTGATCCCACGGCATGGTCGTAGCGAGTGAATCTACCTGATGTTTATGATCGTCAACGATTAATAATGAAAACATCTGCTCACTCCTTATCGACTATTTCCCAATACAGCTCAATACGCAATCCGCCAAGTGTCGAGTGATCGATATGGACGCCGGAATGATCGCCGAAATAATATTTCAGACGATGATTCACATTCCACACGCCCGTTCGTTTAGAGATATTAACTTCTTGTCCGGTCGTCTTCCTCAGCATATGCAGGGCATCCGAGGACAAGCCCGAGCCGTTATCCTCGATGACGAGCTTGCAGTTATTCGCTTCTACGATTCCCGTGATCGTAATAAGTCCCTCTTCCTCCCTCTCCTCCAAGCCGTGTACGATCGCATTCTCGATCATCGGTTGAATGAGAAGTCTTGGGATCTTGAGCTCCAGCATGCCTTCCGGAATCGCAATGGTGTAATGGAGCTTCTCCAACTGGGAATTCATAATATCCATGTAGCTGACCGCTAAATCCATTTCCATCTGAATCGTAGACACGAGCGATTCGTTTCGCGTTGTGTATTTGTAATAATCTCCTAAATTGTGAGCCATCGCGATGACCAATTGATTTTTGTTCATTTTCGCCATGTTCACGATATAAGCAAGACAATTGTAAAGAAAATGCGGGTTGATCTGCGACTGCAGCTGCTTCATAATCGCTTCTCTGGAGCGGACTTCCTCCGTATATACCCGCTTCAGCAATTGATCGATTTCTATCGCCATGCCGTTAAACGAATCAAACAACGATTGGAACTCGTTTTTACGGCGGCTTCTGATTTGATAAGCGAAATTTTTATTTTTCATTTGCTCGACGCCGCGTATCAAGATCCGAATTGGCACTTGAATGTGCGAGTACAGCAAGAAGGCCGACACGATACCGAACAGGAATAACAGCACTAACATCACATAAAACAAATTTCGGCTATGAACGACCGGTTGAAGAATTTCGTCCAACGGCTCGATATCCACCATGCTCCAATCCATCTTGCTTGACGCGAGCGTATACAGAAGATATTTTTTGCCGTCGATCTTGACGATGGTACGATATTTGGAATTGGACGTGAATTGATCCAGCGGATAATCCTTCATCACTTGCCGGATCAGCCCTATGTTCGCTTTACTGCTATATACGACCTGATCCGAGCCATGGTAGAAGAAGGCATCGCTATTTCCGTTTAACGTAAATCCATCCAGAAGATTCGATATATTCTTGGTCAGAAAATCCACGCGAATAATCATCTCGGAGCTCATAAGATCCATAGAATCAACTTGAGAGGGAGTAACGAAGTACCTAGAAAAGGCATCCATATGCACCCCGTTAACATCCACTTTATTCAACTTCCAGGTAGGCGTATAGTGATCGATAAACTCCTTTGGATCGGATAGGGCAGAAGAAACGGTCGATATTGAAAGATCGCTTCTCGGAAAATAGATCGATATAATATTCATCACTTGATTCGTAATGCTGAATAAAGCCAGCTTGTCTTGAATCGATTGAATGACGTTTTGACGGTCATAACCGGACTCGGGCATATTGCCGAAGCCTACGTTACGAATCTCGGGATCTTTAGTCGCGAGCGCTGCGTACATCATATTCTGATCCAACGTACTTTCCAGCTGAGTCAGAAAATACGATAGTTTCTCTTCGTTTCTTGTGTTGATCTGTTCCTCGATGACATCGACGCTTTGCTTGTTCGTATATGCATACAATCCGATAATCGGCGTTAGAATTAAGACAATCAGAAGAATCACCTTCGTGATCACGTTCAAGGCCTTCTCCTCCTTATACCATTTCCTACTATTCTAGCATAAGGATCGCTTATTCTTTGACCGAACCTAACGTCATTCCCTTAACAAAATATTTTTGCAAAAAAGGATAGACGACCAAGATCGGCAACGTACCGACGAAGATCAGTGCCGCTTTCAACGAGCGCTCGGACAGATTCTCCAGATCGGCTGGGTTAAGACCAATCTGCGTATAATCAAATCCGGTAATTAAAGCCTGAAGGAATGTCGCAAGCGGAATTTTGTTCGCTTCGTTCATATAAATCATCCCGTCGAACCAAGAGTTCCAATGGTACACCATGGTGAATAAAGACAGTGTCGCAATGGAGGGCAAGGAAATCGGGAAAAATATCGTGAATAAGGTACGGAAATGTCCGGCGCCGTCAATCGCGGCCGCCTCCTCCAGCTCTTTAGGAATTCCCCTGAAGAAGTTCATCATGAGGACCACATTAAATACATTGACGGCCACGGGCAGAATCAACGCCAAGAGCGAGTTGGTCAACCCTGTTTTCTGTACGACCAAGTAAGTCGGAATGAGTCCTCCGTGAAAGAGCATCGTAAATACGAAGAACCAAGCGTACAACGTTCTTCCTTGGAATTTATGATTATCCTTGGACATGGAGTAGGCAGCCAGCATCGTCAGCAGCATCGAAACGCCCGTTCCAAGTACCGTTCTCAGAACGCTTACCCGGAAAGCAACCAGAAAGTTGTTGCTGTTTAACGCCTTCCCATAAGCGTCCAGATTAAAACCGATGGGCCAAAGTTTGACGAGGAATGAAGTCGTCGCATAGTTGTCGCTTAACGATACGGCTAGAACATGGACCATCGGCAGGATGCACAACAAGGCAATCGCCGATAGAAAGATATGATTCGAATATCGAAACAGCCGGTTAGAGAATGTAAGTTTGTGCATCGCGTTATATCCTCTCAGAATATCCTGTAGTTCGCGTATTTAGAAGCTAATCGATAAGTAGTGGCGATTAATATAAACCCAATGACCGATTTGAAAAATCCAACCGCCGTAGCCAGACTGAACGAGCCTTGCAGCAGCCCGACGCGATAGACGTAAGTATCGATAATATCGCCTTTCTCATAGACTAGCGGATTGTACATATTATAGACTTGGTCGAATCCGGCATTCAGAACATTGCCCAAGGACAAAGTCGTAATGACGATCGCAATCGGGATCACCGACGGAATCGTAACATGGATGGCCTTCTTGAAATTGTTGGCGCCATCGATGTCGGCGGCTTCGTATAGGCTGGGATTGATTCCCGTCATGGCGGCCAAATAAATGATCGTTCCAAAGCCGAATTCCTTCCAGACGTCGCTTGTGACCAGTGTAAAACGGAACCAATCCCCGCTCCCCAGGAAGAAAATGCGATTAAGGTTTAATGCCTCCAACATCTGATTGATCAAGCCGTTGGTCGCTAATAAATCCGTCAATATGCCTCCGAGAATAACCCAATTCAGAAAATGCGGCAAATAAATAAGCGATTGAATCGTTCTCTTGAATACCATGACCCGTACTTCGTTCAGCAGCAAAGAAAATACAAAAGGCACAACTGACCCGACCACAATCTTAAACACGGCAATGAATAAAGTGTTCCAAATGACCTGAATCGCTTTGGGATCGTTAAACATAAACTCGAAATGCTTCATTCCAACGAATGGCGAATTAAAGATGCCAAGCCAAGGCTTAAAATCCTGGAAACCGATCAGGAATCCCGCCATCGGAATATAGTTGTAGACGATCAATAACAGGACGGACGGCAATAAAAATAAATGCAACGGCCATGTTTTATATATATACTGTTTCAGTGTCATCCCAGTATGCTCCTATCGATGCGAGATATCGAAGCAGCAAATGCGGAGCGAGATGGACAGAGATGCACTCCGCATTTACTTCTTCATAAATCATGTTTACTTCATGCTCGCAGCAGTTTCATTCACTTCTTTCGTGATTTGGGCGCCGCCCTGGTCATTCCATTGTTTAACGAAAGTATCGAAATATTCGGGCGGTTGTTTGCCGTAAATGATTTGCAGGAAAGCCTGCTCTTCCAAGGTGGAAAGTTGATCCCACTTCTCTTTCATGGTCTTCGTATTCGCTCCGCTGAATCCATTCGGTACGTCACTCGGCAGCTGTTCGTTGGCGACCGCAAAACCTTCAATTGTCAATTTCCCGTTGCTCGCAGCTAATTTTTGTTCAAAGACGCTATTCGTTTGGCCTGCTGCGACGCGCTGATAAATGCTCGGACCTTCCATCACGTTCATTGGAGCCGTTCCCGATGAAGGAGACAGCAGCAGATAGGCGTTCAGACTGACCACGCCGTCCGGAACATTCGTCCAATCCGGCTTGCCATCCTTCAACACATAGTCGTATCCTTCGCCATATCCTTTGTCGAACGGGCATTCGGAATCTTCTATCGCGCAGCCGTACAGCGTATCCCAATATTTGAATATGGCCTCCATATTGTCGAAGCCTTCGCGGAATACGTAAATGCCATAGGATAACAAGGAAGCTTGACGGCCGACTTCGCCGTTCACGCCTGCAGGAAGCGGATACGGCTTAATATTAACCGTTTCGTTTTTGCCTGCCGCCTCCGTAACCGCGGTTCCGATCGGCCAACCGCCGGACCATCCGGGAGCAAAGGCGATTCCCGCTTTGCCCGAAGTGAACTCCGCCATCGCTTTAGCAGCATCCTGCGTTCCGAAATCCGGACTTAGATATTGTTTCTTATACCAATCCTGCAGCTTCGCGAGTCCGTCTTTGACGCCTGGAAGAGTAGAGCCGTATTGCATGCTGCCATCCTCGCCCTTGATCCATAAGTAAGGCTGATCCTGTCCGAAGATAAATGAAGTGTCCGCCATGTAATTGCTCGTCGGATGGTAATAGCCCGTGTTTCCGCCTATTGCCAGCCCGTACGTATCGTTCTTGTTATTCCCGTCCGGATCTTGATTCGTGAACGCATCCAGCACGGCTTCGAATTCTTCTATCGTAGTCGGAGCTTTCAAGTTCAACTTATCCAACCAATCCTGCCTGATCCACATGACCGTCGCACCGACGATTCCGTTGGAAATGCCCGACAAGCCGTAAATCTTGCCGTCTCGTTTGACCAGATTCCATATTTCAGGATTTTTGACGTAGGAATCTTTAACTCTCGCGGTAGCGTACTTCTCGAACGCCTCATCGATAGATTGAATTTTCCCGGAATCGACCAAATCCTCGAACAAGGTTCCCGAAGTATACAGAACGTCAGGCAATTCCTCTCCGCTTGTCATCGCGAGCCGCACTTTGGTTTCCAACGAATCCGTTACGACCCATTTGTATTTCGTGACGATTCCCAGGTTATCCTTAAACCAACGAGAGACCGGATTATCCTCCGGAGTATCGCCATTCCGCAGCTTATCAGAAGGCTTTAAGGCAAGAGCTGCTGTAATCGTAACCGGCGGATCGAATTTCGTGCGATCATTCGGCTGCGGTTCCGGCTGAGTGGAAGGACTTTCTTCGTTAGAGCTCGGGCTTGCGCTCTCGGACGGCTGAGCGCTGCTCTCGTCCGTAGACTGGGATGGCTTGTTGCTGCTGTTCGAACACGCGGTGAACATGCTTATACACAGGATGATACTCATAATGAATGCAAATGATTTCCGATAGCCTTTCATTTGTAATCCCCCTCGTTTATGGTCCTTGCATACTCAATTATTCCATGTTCGCTTAATCATTGAAATGATCGTATATCAAGATCATGAACTTTCATTAGTAAGTTCGCAGTAACTTATGAACGTATGCAAAGAGCCGTCAGAATCTCTGACGGCTCTTCGTTGGTTGCGCGTATATGGACCATTTATTCCATCCGCTGAATAGACATGGAATATGGCAAATCTTGATCTTCAACATAAGTATGACTAGGAGTATCGGTCAGCTCAAAGCGGATGAGCGCACCGTTCATAAGCTGATCATGCGTGAAATACAGCTGCCGATGCGGTTCATTGTTTAATTGAACGCTCTGGACGTAAGGTTTGTCTTCCGTCTGCGAACCCGCTTCTACGACAATTCGATTGCCGTTCTCCAATTGAATGGACATTCGCTCAAAAATCGGGCTGCCGATGACATATTCGGAAACGCCGGGACATAGCGGATACATCCCCATGCTTGCGAAAATATACCAAGCGCACAGGCTGCCGTTATCCTCGTCGCCCGGCAAGCCTTCAGCCGATGAGCTGAAAAGCTCCTCCGCCGTTTTTCTAACCCAATACTGAGTGTGAGAGGGAGCACCGGCAGCCGCGAAGAGATAGGGGATATGGAAGCTAGGTTGATTGCTGATCGCGAATTGTCCGAAGGGAATAGAAGCCATCTCCGACATTTCATGAATCTCAAAACCGTAGCCGCCAACCTTAAATTCCGGTGCCGCAGTCATAAGTTCGATCATCTTGGCCAAGAAAGCTTCCCGGCCTCCTAAGCCATTAGCCAATCCCATCACATCGTGTTGAACGGCCCAACTGCACTGCCAAGCGCTTCCTTCGCAATACGCGCCGCCCCATTCAATCGGATCGAAGCCTTCGGCCCAGCTGCCGTCTGCTTGTTTCCCCCTCATAAACCCTACGGATGAGTCTAGCAAATGTTTGTAATTACCGGCTCGATTCATTAACAAGCTGTAATCATCCAGCCTACCGATCCCTTTCGCAATCTGCGCAACGCAGAAATCTCCATATACATAATCTAATGTATTGCTGACGCTCTCATGAAATTGGTCTGCCGGCAAATACCCGTATCGGTTATAGGCATCCGAGCCCTTTCTTCCGAAACGCGGGTCTTCCGCAGTTTCAAGCACATGCTTGAGCAAGCCTTCATACGCCGCGTTCACCTCGTACCCTTCAATGCCTTTGACAAAAGCGTCAGCAAACACCGCATCGATTAAAGTTCCCGGCATGGCGCTGCGCTCTCCGGGGGAAGACCACTTCGGCATCCATCCCCCTTCCTTGTAAGCATTAACGTAACCTTCCAAAATCTCGCCCAAGCGGGTAGGAAACAAAATACTAAATAAAGGGTACGAGGTGCGGTACGTATCCCAGAATCCATTATCGCAATACATCGGGCCGTCAACGACCTGGCCATTGTAGGGACTGTAATGAATTTGGCGACCGTCCTCCGTATATTCATGCCACATCCTAGGAAACAAACAAGTCCGGTACAAGCAAGTATAAAAGGTTCTCAGCTTCTCCTCGTCGCGATCCTCAACCTGTATTCGACCTAAATTTTCTTCCCAGCATGCAGCGGCTTCCGTTCTTATTTCTTCGAATGACCTTGAACCTACCTCTTGATTAAGATTCGTTTGTGCTTGCTCGATGCCGATAAAGGAAGTACCTATTCTTAATACGGCCACGCCTGACTCAGGCAACCTCAATCCGATGAATGCTCCCGTGCGTTCCCCTTCTTCATGCAAACGGAACGATTCCTGAAATTCCCTATCGAATACGCCGCAGGCTGGCACATCGAAATCGCAATCGATTTCGATCACGAAATACATCGCGTAATTGTCGGGAACTCCTCCTGAATTCGCGCGGGTGTACCCGGTTAGCCTTCTTCCTTCAGGGTCGATGGTCATGGATGATTCTCCCGTAAACGGAGACACGATCACTCTTGCCTCTTCCCGCTCATCGAAAGTCAAACGCATGACTGCGCATCGCTCGGTCGGGCTAAGTTCCATCAAGGCCCGGTAACGTTGCAGGCGAATCTTGAAATAGTCCGGCTTAACCTCCATCTCTTCGCTTCGGAATGAGGACGAACGCTTCGCGGAGGATAAAGCAAGAGCGCCTGTTTGCGGCAATAGGGTCAGGTGTCCGTAATCTTCAATCCACGGGCTCGGTTGATGGGTCAAACGCAGCCCTTCAAAGCGACGGTGCGAAGGGTGAAAGAACCAGCCCTTCCCCGCTTCATCGGTTTGCGCGCTCCATGCTGCCATCCCGAACGGAAGCGCAACTAACGGAAGCGTATTTCCATTGGAAAACGTAAAAGTAGAAGCCGTTCCTTGCAAGGGATTTACATATTGTAATATACTCTTCATCAATTGCAGCAACCTTTCCAACTCGATCTTTTGCTCTTCATTGTAGTTGGAATGCCGCCTTGCTTCTTATCAAAATTATAAACTTTCTCTCAATTTTTAAGAATTTCGGCTATCATAGCGAGATAACTCACATTTAAAGCGAGTGATTCGATGATTCCCTTCAATCTGCCCGGCGATCAGGAGCTTCACGGAAGCTTTCCCTTTACATTCAAAATCCACAAGCTGACTGCCGACGTTCCGCCGCACACGCACAATTTCATTGAATATACGTACGTCTTTTACGGTAGCGGCATAGAAATCGTCAATGGGGTAGAGCGTCCTATTCAAGCGGGCACCTTCACGCTATTGTTGCCGCATCAGGTTCATCAAATAAGAATTGCTCCCGGTGAAGAGCTTCATCTCTATATCGGCGCCATCGGCCTGCAAGCCTTGTTCGGCTCCGATGAATCCGCCGCGTCTTTGAACGCGCTACTTCTTCGCGAAGGCATGCAAGGGGATCCTTCCTATCCGTTAGAAGACAAGCTCTCGGCGACGCTGCTCCCCATCTTCGCAGCCATGCACGAAGAAATACGAAGCGCTCACTCCTGGAACCAATTAATGTTCAAAACGAAATTGATCGAAGCTTTGATTTTGTTGGATCGCCATTGCTTCCGCGTTAAAGAGCCTGAGGCTCCGCGAACGCCTACCCACAAAAAGGGGAAAATAGCGGATGTCATCCTCTACGTTTATCAAAATTATCGCGAGGATATTAAGCTCGTCACTTTGGCGGAGCGCTTCTATTTAAGCGTTCCTCACATAAGCGCTTCCTTTAAGCAGTATAGCGGGGATCACTTCCATAATTTCTTGGAGAAGATCAGAATCTCGCATGCCTGCAGCCTGTTGGCGTCCAGCAATGAATCAGTGACTTCAATCTGCTTCGAGGTCGGATTCACGTCCTATTCCACCTTCTCCCGCGTATTTCAGGAGCGGCTGCATATGTCGCCTTCGGCTTATAGGAAGCTTTATTAAATGGCGCGTATGGGTGATGTGGTTAGGATGGGAAATCCCGCTTATAACACGCATTCAAGAAACTGAAGGAGCGTTAGGATGGGGAATACATCTTATTCCGGTGGCGGGATCCAACGGAACGTTCAGTTTGCTGCTTAGTTGAAGTGTTAGGATGAAAAATCCCGCTTAAGGCGAATGAATATATAAATTTGAGGAGACTAGGATGGGAAACTGAGCTTATTGCAGTAAGCGTCTTCGATACTCGAAAAATTTACAACCTCGAGGCTGTTCAACACACTCAAAAAGTATTATTTATTCGAGGAAAATTATTGCTCATGTCTTTGCTTATTCAAACAATAATCGCGTACATCATGCTATAATTCCAAAAAGGGGTGAAATCATTGGGTTTCTTAATCGTTGTCATTATTTTCTTAGTACTATTTGGTTTTTTCAAAAACAAGAAGAAGTAATTCAGTATCCTCTCAATTGTCACCTCAGTATTCAACCTTAAATTCAACTCTTAATTACGATATTGATAAACTAGAATTAATCATCTAAAAAGAAAGGAGTTCCTTCATGCTAATATTCAAATTAAAGCCTGTTTTCAAATTGGTCGCTCTCGGTCTTACTGTCTTTGGATGCTGGACTATTATCAAATTGTTATTACAATGATCCTCGATTCAAGCCTCTTCATCTTCCACCATAACCGGGTCCCATTCTGACTACTTGATGGGCACACCAGATCATCTCCAACCTTTACCGAATGAAATCCGTTATCGCAATATCTGCATTCAGGATGCTTCGACATCTTCCCCTCTCCCAAGTTACTCAATATTCAATTCCCATCTGTAATGAATGTCCTCTTATCATAAAGCATATATTGCTTATATATTTCTAGTAAAAGAGGTGTTGGCGTTCAATGGATCAGAATAAATGCGAAAAACTGGCGCAAATAAGGGAAATTCAAATTGCTAGGATAGCCTTTATCGGGGCATCCATTGCAACAATCGGTGATGGAATAGCTGCACTTGCTGCTGGCCTTGCTCTAGAAGTATTAGAAAATAATTATGAACAGACATCACGAAGTTATCCCAGTGATCCTAATCAATTAATTAATGCTCAAAGGAATCTGGATCATTATATTAATGAATTGATACAACTTCGTAAATCAATAAAATAAAAAATTTATATAACCATATGATCACCGCACTCAGAAAGTATCGTTCTTTTGTATGTGGTGTCATCCGGCACCACATAGCTATTCCATATTCACGGAATGTTCATTCCGCCATGAACTCCCATAACGTCTTTTGACCTGTCGGATGCTTGTCTATTCGCGGTGTAGTCGGACAAACCCAACTGCCTCCCTTAGTTTAATGAAGCGCCTTTCAGCCTGCTGTCCGCAAGCTCGTTCCCGGCTCCTCAACAAACGTATAGGTGACTAATCTTCGGTAATCCATAGCTATTCTCAATATCCGGGGATCATTGTCTAGAGCGCATCAAGACGATTCATATCGTTAACTTTTTCGTTCGGGTCGTGATTGCTTCGGCATCCACCCCCTACTGCGGTAAGCTGCTGGCGAACATCCTCGTTGTTATCTACCAGCTATTACGCGTCTTCACCATCAGGAAAATTTACAACCTCAAGGCTGTTAAACGAATTGGTCTAGCACTCATAGCAATGTCGATGTACCCAGTTCTTTCTCGATTCCGACAAAATTTTTGTTGTAGCTGGCGGCCACGGCTGTAGTTCCGGATCAGATATTCGAAAAGTTGAAGCCACCGACGACTTCATTTAGAATGTCCTCATTGATAGCGATATACCTCCTGGAGATCGATGGTACGCTGTCCTTCAGCAGCACGAAGTCCTTGTAGCAATTGTAAAAGTGGTATCCGAACGTATTCCGCAGTCTATGAGTCCCAATCTCGATCAGTCCACCCTCGGCAGCCGCTTCGCATTGATCGGAAAACGCTTCTTCTTTTCGGTCTTGCCTTCGAACTTCTATTCCCATGACGAGCAAAAACCAATTCCGCTCTGACCGTTTCCTAAGCACTGTCTCCATGCTCTCCAGTTTCTCCACGCTTCGCATCGGTTGCACAACTTCCACTGGCCTTGCCTCCATTCATGTTTACCCGCTATTCAATATGTAGTATCTCGTATTTTCGTCGTACAGTACATCAACTCAGCAATCCAACAACTTGTAAAGATTAACAATTAATTATAAAATCATACAAAGGCGGTGTTGACTATGAACATAGTACTACTCATTTCGGTTGGAGTATTCGGCATTTTCTTTCTCTCATTAGGGATCGTCATTGTCAAGATGCTCCTTAAAAGAGGATTACCAAGTAATAATTACACTCCATTTGACTACATCACGGCCCATTCGCTAGTTGAGTTTCATGATGAGAAACAAGAGAAAGAAGAAGATGAGGATCATGGTGATGATAAGAACAAAAACATTATTTCTCTATCAAAACGATCCTCTCTTTCCTAATGCGCCATATAAGTTGACAGTTGAGATGCACTAACATCCCCGATTTTCAAAATAGCATATCATATAACTTTCCCGCCATATCGCTACGGCCGTGTTGCATTGTGAGCTATCTTTTCAATAATTGCTTCTTCCAAGTCAATGCCGTATCGACCTCATGTATCGAACACTCTGTACGTGCAAAAGTTGACGCGCGACCGTTAAGGCTTGCTTCGCTTAGCCTTAACGGTCGGTCGAACCCACGCTTATAGCGTGCGGGGATTTCTCTCCCATCCAACCTAGCTCCATAACAAAAAAAAAAGAACCTTTTCAGGTTCTTGTCGTTTCGTTATGGAGCGGGTGATGGGAATCGAACCCACGCTATTAGCTTGGAAGGCTAAAGTTCTACCATTGAACTACACCCGCAAAACAAGATGGTCGGGATGACACGATTTGAACATGCGACCCCCTGGTCCCAAACCAGGTGCTCTACCAAGCTGAGCTACATCCCGAATTAAGTATATCTTGCAATTAAGAAAAGATGGCGCGGCCTAAGAGATTCGAACTCCTGACCTTTTGATTCGTAGTCAAACGCTCTATCCAGCTGAGCTAAGGCCGCAATCTTATGGAGCGGAAGACGGGAATCGAACCCGCGACCCTCGCCTTGGCAAGGCGATGCTCTACCGCTGAGCCACTTCCGCACGGTGTTTTCGTCAGCCGTTTCAATCAGTTAATGTCGCGGCGACAAGTAATAATATATCACCTAGAGAAACAGATTGCAAGTGTTTTTTGCGAAAAACTTATCTTTTTTAAAAAATCGCTGAAATCCGTTGATTTTACTGGCTTTTCTCCGCATAGAAACAGTGAAGAATAACTTTAAACAAATACAGCTGGTTATAAAAAAAGCCCTGACTCCAATTATAGAAGCATGGCTTTTCATTAGACTAGGTGTGTTATGCGCCAGCGGCAGCCATAACGGCTTCCGGCTGTGCACGACCCATCATTACTTTATCGGCCGTTGGCTGATCAGCAAGCGCGAACGGCAAGCATAGAGGTACGCCCGAACGAGGATCCGGTACGATATCGGCTTCGATATTGAACACTTCGCGCATAATCTCAGGCGTAATAACTTCAACTGGCGAACCCTCGCCTGCAACCTTGCCAGACTTAATAGCAATCATATGATGCGCGTAACGCGATGCATGATTCAAGTCATGAACAACCATAACAACCGTACGGTTGTTAAACTCATTAAGCTTCTGCAACAGATGAAGCACTTCAAGCTGATGTGCCATATCCAGGAACGTCGTCGGCTCGTCAAGGAACAAAATATCGGTTTCTTGCGCCAAAGCCATTGCAATCCAAGCGCGCTGACGCTGCCCTCCGGACAGATGGTCGACCGGACGATCGGCGAACTCAGTCATGCCTGTTGCTTCAACCGCCCATTGTACGATCTCGCGGTCTTGCTTCGTCATAGAACCGAAACCCTTCTGATAAGGGAAACGGCCGTACGAGACAAGCTCAGATACGGTTAAGCCGTCCGGTGCTGTAGGATTTTGCGGAAGAATGGCAAGCTGCTTCGCTACTTCCTTCGTTGATTGCTTATGAATCGATTTGCCGTCTAGAAGTACACTGCCTTTAGATGGAATCATGATACGGGCCATCGTCTTCAGGATCGTCGATTTGCCGGAGCCGTTCGCTCCTACAAGCGCCGTAATTTTCCCCTGAGGAATTGCAATGTTTAAATCTTGAACGATAAGACGATCATCATAAGCAATGTCGAGATTCGAGGTCGTAAGACGAATCATTAGACATGCACACTCCTTCCGTTGCCTGGTCAGGCTATATCTCAATAAATTTGATTAATTAGGTAAAAAGTGATAACGATTATCACCACTTTATTAATGATAATGGTTATCACTTACAATGTCAATGTCTTCTTTCATCAAACCTTCACTCACTCTTCATAAAAAGAAAAGGATGTGGCCGTTCTATGACGGCCACATCCTCATCCAGATTGAAACTTACCACTTCAGCTTATTGCCGAACACGAGGGCATTGCTGATTAATCGACCAGGTACGGTAATCATCTTCCCTTGCCCGTACATACCCGATGAAGCTCCGCCATCCATATTCATCGCTTGCTGGGCGCCAAGCGCTACCATAATTTGGCCCCATTGCTTCATCGTAGCTGCTCCGACTGTAGCGAGAAGGAGTGAACCGTCCTTTTTCACTACAATTGCGCTTCTAGCCGCTTTGTCGGTTAATATTTTGGAGCTGCTGAACCCTTCAGGGGCGGGATTAACCGCAAGCTTGCCATTCGTTACAAGCCGCGGACCCGCAGCAACCGCGGTGTGAACCCGTCCCCAACTGATAGCCTGTCCAGCCATATTCGTCATCGACACTTTATAATCAACAACCGTACCGACTTTGAAGCGCTCAGCGAGCTTCTCCTCCCCGCCGGTATAGACGAGTACGTAACCGTCCGAAGGAATGTCGGCATTCGTGTTTTTGGCTATTTTTGTAACGACGCCTTTGCGTACAGTAATGGCCGTTCCATATGCGAAGCCGATCTTAGCTCCACGCTTAGGCGTGAACATAATAGCGGAGGTCGTACCGGCAACCGGCGTCCGATTGACAAAGTAGACGTACCAATTGTTCGGCGACTGGTACGAGCCGTTCGTTCCGCCGAGGATTTTGACTCGAAGCGTATCCATTACAACCGTGCCGTCCCAGGTAAAACCGATCGCCGTTCCCGTATTGCCGATATGCTCGACTTTGCCGTCGGTAATGACTGTGCCGTAAGGCTCCGGAATGCCTCCGTAAGCTTCGAAGTACGTCGCATTAATCGCCGCCTCCGCGTTGTAGGATTTGGTTATGTCGCTCAACTGTTGGACGACACCTACCTTGCGGCTGGCAAGCCCCACAGTTACCGGCAAGCCCTTCGGAATCGCGACGGTTTGAACGGAATAGGTTTGATTGTCTGCCTTCACTTTTTTGAGCTCGTATTTGGTTTTATAGGCTAAGGCAGCAGCCGTAACTTTGATCGGCAGCTTCAGTTCGCCTTTGTAGCCCTTTGTCGTGACGACGACAGAGATGTTCGTCGAGCCTATGGCGACAGGCGTGACCATGCCTTTGTCATCGACGCGGGCAACGGACGGATTGCCCGATGCGTAGCTGACGGCGACTGGAACGGACAGCTTCAGCTTGTCCGTGAGCAGGAGCCTTGCGTGAAGCGGCAGCGAGATCGACGCTGTCGCATAAGTAATCGCGACGGGCCGGTATGGCCCCGCCGCAATGAGCTTATCGGCGGACGCGTACGCAATCCGTCCGCCGCCAAGGATTGCAATGCCGCCGACAGGCTGGGCAGCATCGCCCTTGTAGGTGTATGCGATTCGGCCGGCAGCGCCGTCGATCGCATACACCGCACCCGAGCGGGCGCCGGCGAGGATCACGCCGGCGCGAGC
>NZ_JBANSP010000042.1:0-39396 GCF_037167145.1 Paenibacillus sp. YIM B09110
ATGTATGTAACAGCTCTGTTGGTTAACTTTTAGAACGAAGCACGATGGAGGTGTAAATGTATGCCGATGAATATTGGAGTAACCGGAATTGTATTGCTTGTCATTTTAGGATTGCTACTTTTTGGACCATCGAAATTACCGCAATTGGGAAGGGCAATAGGGACAACATTATCGGAGTTCAAAAGAGGTGCCAAAGGATTAATCGACAAAGAGGATAAGGCGGAAGACAACAAAGACAACTAACCAATCGTAAAGAAATGACCTAGGCAAGGAACCAGACCTCACAAGGTCTGGTTCCTTGCCATTTGTTATGAATAGCATCCTTCAATCGAATATCATTTCGATCTTGTCAATCGATCATCCAACTGGTAACCTTAACAATTAATTCATACTCCAATCCTATTAGAGAAGGTGCCAGCTATGTCGCAACGTTTCTCACTTCCCAGCTTCAGGGAAGCTTCCTCCATTCTTAGGCAGCTTTCCATTAAGCATAGGCTAATAGCCGCGTTCTTGATCACTTCATTGCTGCCCGTTGCTTTCGTCGCTATTTATTCCAATGTGAAATACGACTCCTCGATTACGAATAAGATTAGTGCCTCCTCCATGCAAATTCTAACCGAACTTAACAACAACGCCGCTCGCGAGCTGAGCCAATATGAAACACTTAGCGAAACGATTATTATGAATAGGTCGATTCAAGGCGGACTACCCAAATTTGATACCCTGTCCGACTACGAGAAAAATGAGCTTAAAACTCAAATTAACAATGAGCTGGGACAGCAAATATTCCGCCTCAGCAACATTTCCAACGTGGTCATCTTAACGAAAGACAGCCAATCCGTATTTGACCTGGGCTTCGAGTGGTATCCAGACATCGAACTGAACAAGATGGTGGAGCAAGTCAACGCTTCATCGGGAAATGCTTTATGGACCTATCTGCAATCCAATCGCAGCGCCAATCGAATCGCTCTTACTCGTGCAATCTACGCCGAGGATAATCTTAATCTTATAATCGGTTACGTTATTATTATCATTGATGAGAAGGTATTCTCACGGAATACGTACGAACAGACAGATTTAGGGATGGGAAGCCGCATCTACATTTCCGATTCGAACGGTGTTGTCATGTCCTCGATTAATAAGGATATTCCGCATGGTTTGGCGTTTGAAGGGCAAGCCGTATTCGATAAGGTTACAGGAGATCGCAGAAACGAAGCCTTCTATGCGGAGGTAGATGGGGAAAAGATGCTCGTCGTCAGCTCCTATATTCGATCCGCAGAATGGTACCTGATCGGACTTGTTCCCCATTCCTTCATTATTGCGGAGTTAAACGATATGCGAATCGATATCGTGTTCATCTGCATTGTCACTTTACTGTTAAGCGGTATTCTGGCCATGTGGATTTATTACAGCATACATAGTCCGATGCGATCCTTGCTGCAATATGCGAATCAAATTCGATTAGGCCAGTTGGAGACCAAGCTAGGGAAGTCCGAGCCGGATGAAATGGGCAAATTAACCGAGACGATCGACCGGATGGTCGAGCAGCTCAAAAATCTGATCTACCAGGTTGAATCGGAGCAGCAGGCGAAGCGAGAGGCCGAGCTAAAAATGCTGCAAGCTCAAATTAATCCCCATTTCTTGTTCAACACGCTGAATTCACTCAAGTGGAGTGCGATGATGAGCGGCAACGAAGCTGTGAAGCAAGGGATTGAATCCTTGTCCGAGTTGCTGCGCAACACCATTCTTGTGAAGGAAGAGCTTGTTCCGCTCGATGTGGAAATTAATAATCTATTGCATTACGCAACTATACAACGAATTCGATATGGAGATTCGTTCAAGCTCTCTTTTGCCATGAGCGATGCTGAGTTATATACCTACCTGGTACCCAAATTCATCCTGCAGCCGATTGTGGAAAATTCGATTCTGCACGCGGGAACCGAGGATGGCAGCAGGGTGGGCATTCATGTGGAAGGCAGCAAGGAGGGCAATTTCCTTAAGATTCGTATAGCGGATGACGGCAAAGGCTTCGATATGAATGAGGCGAATGCCCGCAAATCTTCGACCCACTCCAAGCTGTCTGGAATCGGAATAACCAACGTGGACGAGCGAATACGGATCCATTTCGGCAAAACCTACGGTCTAGTCACCCAGAGCGTGCTGCGTGAAGGAACAGAAACGGTTATTACGTTGCCTATTTTAACAAAGGATGGTCAAAGCCATGTATAAAATCGTAATTGTTGATGATGAAATGATCGTACGCCACGCTGTCAAAACATTGATTCTATGGGAGAGCAGCCGCTTCGAATATGCAGGTTCTGCCGCAAACGGGATGTCTGCCTTGGAGCTTATAAATAGAACAGGGGCGGATATTGTCATTACGGATATCAAAATGCCCGAGATGGATGGCTTGGAGCTTATTAAGCGGTTAAAAGCTGACGGGTTCAATGGCGAGGTGCTTGTGTTAAGCAATTACAATGATTTTGAATTGGTAAGGGAAGCATTGAAATGCGGTGCTTATGACTACATGCTTAAGCTAACTTTGAAGACGGAGAGCTTTATGCAGAACTTGGAGGAAATAGCGGTTAAGCTGGATGGCAGAAGAGTGACATCTGGAATAGCTTCTGAGAGAGAAACGGCAAATCCTGTGGTGAACGCCAAAGATCAAATACCGAATAAGCTTCGACTCATGGATTCGAAGACCGCAACTTCTTCCTCTTGGAGCAGGAACGAGCTATTCGAGCAAGGCAGCCGTGTGTACTCGTTCGTGATTATGTTGGATGAGGCGATTGAGCATGGACTTCCACTTGCGGATGACTTGCACAATGTGCTGGAAAAACTGGTAGACGGTTTATTCCCGGGGAGTGATTGGACCTATATCATCCCTACGGAGCCGAGGCGCTTCTTGCTCGTTATCCGTTATTCATTGAATGGCACTACTGCTGTGCCTGAGGAACTGGCACGCCGATTGATTAATCTCGCATTGATGTATTACAGCGTGCAGATTAGCGTGATTTATGGTGCCGTTGCAGCAAATGAAGAAACGCTAGCATTGGAGATGAGCCTGAGCAGACAGGCAGAAGACCTGTTGTTTTATACACAAATACTACAACGTTGCTTGTCCAATAAAGAGGTGGGCAGTGACGGGGATAAAGCTTTCTGGCTTGCAGAGAGCAAGCTCCGCGACAGCTTCCGTACGCCGAATGCGGCCGCTATTGATCTATGGGCAGAGAGTGCGCTTGCGCTTATTGAGATCGCCGCGAAGCAGCATATTCATCCGCCTATATTAAAGCGTGCGCTAAACGGGGGGATATGGAGCGTTGCTCATGCAGACTTGATGAGTGCGGATGGCGGCAAGTGGGAGGAAAAAACTTGGCTGGAGAAGGTGGACGCAGCGACTTCAGACTCGCAGCTGGAGGAAATCGTGCGAAGCTTATTCGACGAAATTGTCCAACGGACAGGCAAGCTAGCTCCCTTATTGGCCAAGAGGGAAGAGGTACGCCATGCGATCAGATATTTGGAGCAGCATTACGCGGAGCGGGTTGTCATACTGGATGTTGCTGCCCATGTTGGCCTCTCGGAGCCTTATTTATGCCATGTATTCAAAACCGAAACCGGTCAGAGCATTCTAACTTATTTGAACGAAATCCGGATGAATAAAGCGCATGAGATGCTCAGCTCTGGACAATATCTGGTGAAGCAAGCAGCAATTGAGGTGGGCATTCCCGATCCATTCTATTTCAACAGACTGTTCAAACGACATTATGGATACGCTCCCAAACATGTGAAGAGATCGTAAGCCGCTACCGCAACCTATAACCTGCACGATTTTAAGATGTGTCCAAAAATGATCCGGAAATGAAAAGCAGAAGCGCTTATCTCCATTGAAATCGTCCATGAACTTCATGTCTTTTGTTCATTTGGCTAACATCTCTTGAAGCTTATAATGAGAACACAACAGTTAAGGGGGTCAAGAAATGAAACAAAAGAAATGGTTCACTGCGGGCGCGGCTTCTGTCGTGGCACTATCGGTACTAGCGGGATGCAGCTCGAATGGCAATGCGAATACGAATACGAATAACGCCTCTCCAGCTCCGACGGATTCTGCCGTTACGGCTAGCCCGGTCGAAGAAGGCAAAACGTTTGAGAACAAGGAATTGAACGTAGCGGTATTCCAAGGCGGTTATGGGCGTGAATATTGGGACACGGTTGCCGAAGATTTCATGAAGGACTATCCCGGCACGAAAATTACGATTACGGCAAGTCCCAAAATTGCCGAGCTTGTCCGTCCTAAAATTGTAGCGGGGAACCCGCCGGATTTCATGTATATAGCGGGAAGTGACAATACGCCTCTGCTAAACGGACTTATTAAGGATAATGCATTGCTCGATCTAACGGAAGTGTTTAACGAGACGACCGAGGAGACAGGCGCGCCGCTCAAGGATAAAATTTTGTCAGGCGTTCTAGAATCACGTTCGAGCTCCCCATACGGTGACGGCAAAGTGTATCTCGCGCCTTACAACTTCGCTGTAATGGGCTTGTGGTATAACAAAACGTTATTCGATGAGAAAGCCATTGCTCCACCTAAAACATGGGATGAATTCATCGCGGCTACTGCGACGGCGAAGGACAATGATCGGGCTTTATTTACGTATCAAGGTCTGTATCCAGGTTACCTGGAGGAAATGATCGTTCCCGCAATCTACAGCGCTGGCGGTCAGGAGGCGATGGATCAGTTCTTCAACTTTGATCCGGAGTTCTGGAAGAGCGAAACGTACAAGAAAGTTTGGGGCATGCTGGAGCAGCTGGCTACTTTAGACAACGGACTAATGAAGGGCACAATCGCGCTTAATCATACGCAAGCACAAACGTCATTCATGCAAGGCAAAGCGATGTTTATTCCGAATGGCACTTGGTTCGAGGACGAGATGAAGGATGCTCCGCGCGAAGACGGCTTCCAATTCGGATTCCTTGGCGTACCGGCTCTGGAAGCCGGCAAGCCAGTAACGGTGTTCACCAACGTGGAGCAGATGGTCATTCCGGCAAAGGCCAAAAATCCCGAGCTGGCTAAAGAGTTTTTGAAATACTTGTACACCGATAAGAGCGTTAAGCTGAACGCCGAGAAGTCCAAAGGCGTGCTTGCAGTCAAAGGCGCTCCAGACATGGCGAAGGACTTTATTCCTCTAACGACTTACAACGTGTACAAAGCGGTAGACAGTGGCATGTTCGCCATTAATGGAACGTTCCAATCCGTGGCAAAGGGCAGTAAATACAACCCAAGCGATGAAGTCTACAAGCCGATTTCTTCGATCATGAATAAACAGATGAGCCTTGATGAATACAGCGAGAAGCTCTATAAAATTTACGAAGACATTCAGAAGGAACTGAAAGAAAACGGAGAACAGTAAGCAGACGCTAATTGACCGGAAACCTGCCGCGTGTTTGGAAGAACCCGGCAGGTTTTTCTGCATCTTAAGGAGAGAAAGGGCTGAAAAAAATATGAATATGAAAACAAGAAGGGGATTTTTCATCGCAGCCTGCTTGCTTCCCGGGCTCGTGTTATTTTTCCTGTTCAAAGTATATCCGACCGTTCAAATCTTTCAGAAATCGCTTTATCAATGGACCGGCGTAGGCGACGAGCCAAAGTTCATCGGCTTAAAAAACTTCGCAGATATGTTTCAGGACGATTCCTTCCTGCTCGCTCTTCGCAACACGGGATTTCTGATGCTTGTTGTGCCTGTGCTGACGCTATTGATCGCGCTTGTGAACGCGTCCTTATTAACGCAATCGAAGCTGAAAGAACGAAGCTTCTACCGAACCGTCTTCTTCTTCCCTAGCATATTATCGTTCGTCGTCATCGCGATTCTATGGTCGTTCATCTACCACCCGACGATGGGCATCGTCAATTCGGGACTAGAGCTGTTAGGGCTCGGCGATTGGGCGATGGCATGGCTCGGCGATCAACGAACGGTGCTCTGGGCGCTGGCCGTTACCTTGATCTGGCAGGCGGCGGGTTATTACATGGTTATGTATATGGCGGGCATAGACAGCATTTCGCCCGACTTGTACGAGGCGGCGGGGCTCGATGGCGCTACTCGTCTGCAGCAGTTTTTGTACATCACGATTCCTATGCTGTGGGAAATCATTCGGGTTACGATTATTTTCAGCATCAACGGGGTTCTCTCGATCAGCTTCGTCATCGTATCCATTATGACGGCAGGTGGGCCGGATCGGCATTCGGAGGTCGTCATGACTTACTTGTACAGCCAAGCTTTCACGAATTCGAATTTCGGTTATGCGATGGCGATCGGCGTCTTTATCTTCATTATTTCCTTGCTGCTAGCCTTAATTAGTAATAAATTAACAGAGAGGGGATCGAATTAAGATGTCCGTTCACCATATGACTATTTCTGCGAAAAAGAAGTCTTCATCAGGCATCGGAAAGCTGGTTCTCAGAATCTTTTTGCTCATTCAGGCTCTGGTCGTCTTATATCCGCTGCTATGGAATGTGCTTGCCTCTCTGAAAACGAATGCCGAGGTTATGGAAAGCCCATGGTCGCTCCCTTCCGCACTGAACTGGGATAACTATGTGCGGGCATTCACGACCGCCAAGATCGGCGATTATATGCTCAATTCCGTTATCGTTGTTATCATGTCGATGGCGGTATTGCTGCTGACTGCGGTTCCGACTGCTTATGTGCTAGGAAGAATGAGATTTCGCGGTCGTTCGTTTTTGACTAATTTCTATATGGCGGGCCTCTTCATCGGCGGTGTCTATATTATTGTTCCCTTATTCATGATGATGAACGACCTTCACATGCTCGACAATCGGTTCTGGCTTAGTGCCGTATATGCGACAGGAAGCTTGCCATTCTCGGTCTTCCTATTGACGGGCTTCATGAAATCTATTCCCCATGATTACGAAGAAGCGGCGATGATTGACGGCTGCGGTTATTTCGGCACGCTGTTCAGAGTCATAATGCCTATGGCTCGCCCTGGCATCATTACGTTGATCGTGTTCAGCTTTTTCGATTTCTGGAATGAATACGTACTTGCTATGACCTTTATAACCAGCGATGCGAAAAAGACGATACCGATCGGTCTATCCAATCTAATGGCGATTCAGCAATATGCAACGGACTGGGGCTCGCTATTCGCCGGTCTGGTTACCGTCCTTGTACCGACTATCGTCGTGTATGCCCTGCTTCAGAAGAAGCTGACGCAAGGGATGATGCTTGGCGGCGTGAAGGGATAGTCGTATCGGGACTGCAAATTAAAGGAGGCGGCATGTGTGGGAGTTTCGGTTATTGAGGCAGCGCAGATTAAACCATCGGAACGTCAATTATCGTGGCAGAGGCTGGAGTTCTACGGTTTTATCCATTTTACGGTGAATACCTTTACGGATCGTGAGTGGGGAATGGGTGATGAAAGCCCGGACATCTTCAATCCTACGGAGTTGAATGCCGCTCAATGGGTAGAGGTGTGCCGGTCTGCAGGGATGCAGGGTGTCATTCTAACCTGCAAGCATCATGATGGTTTCTGTCTATGGCCGAGCGAGTATACGGAGCATTCGGTCAAAAATAGCCCTTGGAAGAACGGTCAAGGGGATTTGGTTCGGGAAGTGGCGGATGCCTGTCATGCGGCGGGGCTGAAATTCGGCATTTACGTCTCGCCATGGGATAGACATGAGCCCAGCTACGGTGACTCTGAATTATATAACAGCTATTTTGTAAATCAATTGCGCGAGCTGCTAACCGGATATGGAGAGCTGTTCTGCGTTTGGTTCGACGGTGCTTGCGGCGAGGGGCCCAATGGCAAACGACAAGTCTATGATTGGGATGCCTATTATGAGGTGATACGTAATCATCAACCGAATGCGGTTATATCCGTGTGCGGTCCGGATGTGCGTTGGTGCGGCAATGAAGCAGGAAATACCCGCAGTCAGGAGTGGAGCAGCGTACCTGCGACCATGCGAGACAATGAGAAGATTCAGGAGAGCTCGCAGCATGTTGATGACGGTGAATTCGCGAAGCGTATCGGATCGCAGGAAGAGGATCTAGGCAGTCGAGCCATTCTTGCGGAAGCGGAACAAATGATATGGTATCCTGCCGAGGTCAACACATCGATTCGTCCAGGCTGGTTCTATCATGCGAGCGAAGATGAGTTTGTGAAATCACTCGATGAATTGACGGATTTATATGAGCGGACGGTAGGCGGGAATTCCACCTTTTTACTAAACCTCCCACCCGATACGAGAGGACTTATTCATGAAAACGATGCGCGCCGAATGCGTGAGCTTGGCGAGCGGATTGAAGCAGCCTATAAACATAATCTAGCAGATGGAGTCCAGGCATTGGCAACACATGAGAAAAATGCGAGCCATAGAGCTGATCGTGTAACGGATGGTCAATCCTCTACCTATTGGTGCCCGCCCGAAGGGCAGGAAGAAGCTCAATTAACAATCGATCTTGGAAGCGAGCAAGCCTTCGACCGAATTGTGCTTCAGGAGTATGTCTCTGAGGGGCAGAGAATAGAGGCGTTCCAGTTGGAATGGCAGGATGGCGACGTGTGGAGAACGCTGTATGAAGGCAACATCGTTGGTTATAAACGGATTTGCCGGTTTGAGGAAGTTACTGCGCAGCGTATTCGACTTGTCATCTTGCAGTCTCGCTGGTGTCCGACTATTAGTCAATTCGAAGTGTATGCAACAGGACTCGGTTTGTAATGCCGTGAATATTTAACCTAATTAATAATTAGATCATGTGGAGAATAGAGAGGAAGCCGGCAATATTGCTGGCTTCCTTTTCATTATATTGCTAGCACCATGGTGTAACGCTATCTTCCGCTTTCGCGGAACATTTGAGGCGATATGCCGGTATATTTACGGAACGTTCTGGAAAAGTAATGCACGGAGCTGAAATGATATTTGTCCGCGATTTGCATAACGCTGAGATTAGAGGAGAGCAAATCATCTTTCGCGCGACTAATGCGGTAATGATTCGTGTATTGGATCGGCGATAAGCCGGTCGTACGCTTAAATAGATCAAAGAAGTAGCCTCTACTTACACCGATCTCATCCGCGTAACGATTCAGCTCAATATCGGTGCCGCTCAGCAGCTCGGCTTCAATTCGCATCAGCAGCTTACTGATTCTAGGGTCTGGGATATAGGAGTCTTGCAGGGAGAACGCAAGGAATTGTTGGATGAATTCGCTAAAATAGCTCTGAGCCGACATGCTGCGCAAAAAAGTCCGTTCATTCGTATGTTCGTTAGAGATGAAGCTCCGCTGCAGCAGATCTGTCCAGCTTAGCAGCGAAGCGCCTACGTTTGCGATTTCTGGAAGCGGGTAAGGAAAGGTCTCGCCGAGAAGATCCGTTCGCAGCAAATCCCGTTCATAGCAGATCGGGGCAGACGTTTCTCTAAACGCCTCCGTGCGGTCGATGTAATACCAATCGAAATAGCAGCAAACATGCGTCATCGGCTCTTCCGTGTCCGCAATCCAGTCATGCAATTGACCGGGTTCCATATAGACCATCATGCCCGTTGAAGCTACGTAATCGATGCCACGCAGACGCAAGATGCCTTTTCCCTCGGTGATGAAGTAAATGGAACTCGAGTATACGTATCGATTAAGGCTGGCCTGTCCACGGTAGAACGGATATTTAGTGGCGTAATAAACATACGGGTGGAATTTAGAAAAATCCATCACGTTAATGCTCCCTTTCTTATGCTCAATAGGATACTAATTCACCTGACTATTGTGCAACTATCTGAATGTAAGCTAAATACAAATGAAGCGCCCCCATGTACATTAAATATATCACATATTCCTATTGATGAAGGGGCTGCATTTAATGTCGAATGAGTTGAATTTGCTGAATGACAAACAAATGATTCAGTTTATTACGCAAGGATATGTTGTTCTTCAAAATGATTTACCGGAAGAACTGCATCGAAGCGTGATGAATCAAATCGATTTCGTCCTCCAGAATGAAGGTAATCCCGGCAACAATATTTTGCCTCGCGTACCTGACATTCAAAAGTTTTTTGAAACGCCGGTAACGAAAGGCGCGTTGACTAGCGTCCTGGGACCTGACTATTATATGCATCCTCATCGCCATATGCATTTCAATCAGCCGGGTAACGGGATGCCGGGAGGCGGGCAATGGCATAAAGACGGCTTTTGGTCATCCATGCGCAGTCATCGTCCGTGGTGGGTCATGATGTTCTACTATACACAGGATATTACGGAAGATATGGGTCCGACGGCAATTATGCCTGGCTCCCAATATAATGAGAATTATCCGAACCAATCGGCTTTGCTGCCGACAGGAAAAGCGGGTACAATTGCGCTCGTTCACTTCGATCTGTGGCACAAAGCTTCGCTGAACACGTCCAATATTGACCGTTACATGCTTAAATTCCAATTTGTCCGTCTATCCGAGCCGAAGTCTCCAAGCTGGTGTCATGCAGGCGCGCTTCCAAGCTTCCCTGCCAACGTGCCGGATGCCCATCTGAATTTATGGAATGATGTGTGGTACTGGCTCAAGGGAGAGGGAGGCACGGCGAAGACGGCTGTCGGCGATGAATCGGAAGTGCCTGCTTTGATCGAGGCTTTATCAAGCGAGGATGAGGTCATCCGCAGCCAAGCTGCCGACAAGCTCGGCATCGTAGGTAATGCCGCAGCGTCAGCCGTTCCGAAGCTGACGGAGCTTATTCACGATTCGTCCGAGAATGTGGCATTGAATGCCGTCTATGCGCTTGGACATATAGGGGACTCAGGAACAACGGCTTTGTTAAAGGAAGTAGGAGAAGGATCCGAGTTAACGGCACAGCGAGCAGCCTATGGACTTCAAGCTTCCGGTAAAGACGCCATTCCTGGTCTGGTTCAATTGCTTGCGCATGAAGATGCCAATAGAAGGGCTCTAGCTGCATTCGTGCTAGGGATGCTTGGATCGGCAGCATCATTCGCAGTTCCCTCGTTAATCGTCGCGTTGAATGACGCAAGCGAGTGGGTTCGACGGAACTGCGTCGAAGCGCTAGGGATGATTGCTGAGCCGACGGACGAGACGGTACCGGCATTAGTTCGTACGCTCGAGGAAGCGGTGGCACGGGAGTCTGTGTCCATGGATAATGACAGTAAAGACTCTTATGTACACGATCAAGCGTATATTTCGAACAAAATTGCTTATACAGCGGCGTTATCGTTACTGCGGATCGGGAAATACGGCGACGCGGATCTCGTCATAGAAGGCCTTGTTGCAGGGCTGCAAAGCCAGGACCGGTATGCGAGAGCCTACTCCTTCGAGGCACTGACAGCGATACGCACAGCTAAGGCGGTAGATGTGCTGATTAAGCAATACCGGGCTGCGCGATGGTGCCCGGACACTCATAAAGCAAGTGCATTTTAATAGCTAGTAAGTGATATCAAAAACCGGCCGCATCGCGCATGCAGCCGGTTTTCTGTTTTGTAGAGTTTCGAGGGCGGCCCCCATTCCATAGTGACCACTAGCCATTTGTTTAATAGGTGAACTATACTAAGTGAAACGATTGTTACAAATGTGGATTCTCCTTAGTTAAGGATTATAGTTACCATTTTTCATACGAAAAGAGGCAGCGTGATGGACAAGGATTATATTGCACAACTTATTAGTTGGCATCAAGAAGACGAACACGAAAAAATAGTAGAGAGAATCATGGAAATCCCCCAATCAGACAGAGATTATGAGACGATCAATTTATTGGCAAGAGCTATGAATAATCTGGAACGTTACGACGAAGCCCTGCAACAGCTTTTGACGATTGCAAACCGAGGCGAGAATGACCCGCTTTGGCATTTTCGTGCAGGTTATTCCTACTATTATCTTGAGCAATATGAAGAAGCAATTAGAGAGTTCGAAATGACAAATAAGTTAGATCCAGACGATAGCGATAATTTAATATTTTTGGCAAGGAGCCGTAGTCATGCAAATGTTGCAGATCCAATCAAACCTCTTGAGCTAAGCAAACAAAACAATGGTAATACGTCATTTGAATATTTGAAAGATATGTATATCGATAACTATTTCCCTAATTTTCTTGTGGATAAAGTCAAAGCTGAACTTGTTAACGTAGTTGAATTTTTGGAACAAGGAAATCTAGATATTGAAGAGATCCAATCAAAGTTTGATCTCGCGATCCAGGCGATCAATGATCTTGCAGAAGAGTTTGACGAAAATGACAGCGAAATTGAAACAGTAGCAAGAGAATCAATTGCTCAAACCGTTGCCAATATTTTAACCTATTTTAAGATCCAAATAGACACAGAAGAAGCCATTCGTGAACGTGATTGGTAGTATCAGTGTGAAACTATTATAAATCCAATAAAGGATGGTCGCTCATGCTCCCAACGTATGAAGAAGTTTCACGGCAGCTTTCAGGAACGGATGGCTGGCATCAACTCGATAAAAAACGGAATTTCTACATAAAAATGCGAAGTCTAATCTGGCTAGCTGGAGTTGCTATCTCCACAATAGGAATTTGGTTGTTCTGGCTGGTATTTATCGTAGAGCCGGACATCCCCGAGAATGAGTCAGAAGGCGCGATTTACGCTGTGTTCGCCCTAATTGCAATGATGTTGGTCGGCGGGTATGTCATATGGCTTGGCAACCGCAAAATGCACAAAAAATATAGCTATCACTACAAGAAGCTGATCGTACCTGAACTTGTTACAAGACTGATTAAGGAAGCATCTTATTCTTCGAATATTGCAAATGCCCGTTACAGTTGCGACTACAAAATAAACGAGGGAATTCCTTTGGCGCAACTGCAGGCTTTTCCGATGTTTAAGGTGATTAAGGACTCTCATAAATCGAAGGGGGAGGACCTATTTGTCGGCACACTCGGCGTGACGGACTTTCAGATGGCCGAAATGAAAATTTGGGAAGTGACGGAGGATCTGGATTCGACCAGTAAGATCCCCTTGTATACGGGACTTGTCTTTATTGCCGATTTCAATAAGGATTTTAAAGGCACGACCGTTATTCAATCTAGAAAAGGCAAATACACGGCTTTGAAGGTATCGGTTGGTTCTAAAATAAAAACCATGAACGAAGCGTTTGATCGAGTGTTCCGGATATCAACCACCGACGAAAGAACGACAAGCGATTTGCTGCCCGTTCCGATGTTGGAACGACTGATCGCTTTATCCAATAAATTTCCCGGTAAAGCAATCTCAATCTGCCTGCACGATGGTAAGTTGGCGCTGGCCATTCATTTTGTCGATTACTTTGAAACGAACGGACTTATACCTTTGGACGCAGGCGCCATTCAAAATACATACGATGAAATAAAATCAATGTTCGAAATTGTCGAATTGTTAAGCCTGAATGACCGATTATAGTAACACTTAGGCTTCACCTACAATATGATGAGTCTAGAAATCTAAAGAGGTGAGCCAATGGCAGTTGTAAAAGCCAGAAGTCAGGATATCGATATGTTGGCAAGGTTGCTTCGGGCCGAAGCTGAGACCGAAGGCGAAATGGGCATGCTCCTTGTCGGAAACGTTGGTATTAACCGAATCAGAGCGAATTGCTCCGATTTCAAAGAGCTCCGGACAATTCCCCAAATGATTAATCAACCGCATGCGTTCGAAGCTTTGCAACACGGTATGTACTATCAAAGCGCTAGAGATAGGGAGCGCCGTCTGGCGCAGCGCGCCGTAAACGGCGAGCGGAATTGGCCAGCCAAATACTCCTTATGGTATTTCCGTCCAGGCTCGTTCGAAAATCCCGGACCGTGTCCGCCGACTTGGTATAATCAGCCGCTCGCAGGACGTTGGAAGAAGCACTGTTTCTATGAACCGACCGCGGAAGAATGTGAAAATGTTTATAACACGTTATAATTAGGTTCTTGACCACACTTTTCTATATCTAGCTATCGATTAACACAGAAACATCTTCGATTTATTGTTGGAGGTGTTTTTTTGTTGAGCTGAAAATTTATGTGACAGGCCTCAACTTAATTTCTCTTTATTTTTCTCCTATTAAAACCGATAGTAATAAAGGTAGGAAATGATTGTAAAAAGAGGAGCGAATTAAATGTCCAATTGGGGAAAAAGGAGCTTATACATCATCCTGTGTCTAGTCACGATGGTTGTATTCGCAGGTTGTGGAAAAGAGAAATCCGATGAGGAAAAATTGAAGGAACAGGTAGAGGAAGCTTTTAAGGATGCGGGTTTACAGCTCGATTCTTCAGCACAAACGGATGAAAAGCCAACTGTTGAATCGACATTAATGGAAGTTAACAACTTCGTTATCGGGGATATATGGAACGATGGGCTTGTTAACATCAGCCACTTTGCTTACAGTGGAACTGATTCGACGGGAAATACAATGGATATTGACTTCACGATCCAGCAACTCGGCAAGGCGATGGAAAAGAAAGCAGAATACGATACGTATATCCAAGGATTAGATTCTAAGTATGATGAAGTGAAACAACTATGGGCGAAGGTTACAGGCGAGATTGATACTTTGTATAAGCAACTTCAGGATAATCCTCCTACAGCTAAAGACGAAGCTTACGAATTTGATACCGGATTGTATAAGCAGTACAGTGATGCTTTCTCGAAAGCAGTAGGCGAACTAAATCAATAATAATTTTAGCAAGCTTATTCGTTTGCAGGTAAGAATTAATCACTTGGAAAAAGCTAAATCCAGTACCGCTCAGGTACTGGGTTTATTGTTTATAGGGCTTCTATTTTATGGTGATAATTAGTTCCATTTGAATTAATATGGAAAATAGTTAAATGGCAATGGGTGATCAATAGCGCGTGACTGCACGCATGGTTGACGCAGCTGACAAAGGAGAACGAAACAATGAAAAAGTACATACTCTTCGATCATGATGGTGTTCTGGTTGATACTGAATATTGGTATTACAAAGCGGGAGAACGCGCTCTGGCTGACATTGGATTTACCTTGGATAAAGAACAATACCTCCGCGACATGACCCAGACATTGGGCACATGGTCACAAGCTATAGCGGCAGGCGTCGATGAACAGACAATCAGCAAGCAGCGTGAGGTGCGCAACGCCTACTATCAGGAATATCTAAGAACAGAAGCTATAGAAATTGAAGGTGTAGTTGAAACGTTAGCCGAACTGTCAATGCACGTCCGCATGGCCATCGTGACGACTTCCAAACGTGTGGATTTTCAGCTTATTCATGAACAACGTCAGATTACACAGTTCATGGATTTCGTCCTTGTTCGCGAAGACTACGAGCGCACCAAGCCGCATCCGGAACCGTACTTAACCGGACTAGAGCGCTTCGGAGCGACCAAAGAAGAGACTCTGGTTGTAGAGGATTCAAACAGAGGGTTAAACTCTGCCGTTGCGGCTGGTATCGACTGTGCAATTATTCACAATGACTTCACAAAAACACATGACTTTTCACAGGCCAGCTATCGAATCAAGTCTTTGATTGAACTAAAGGAAATTATCCTGAATGTAACATAGAACGTATTATCGTCATCGTGAATGGAGGGGCAGTGGAAGAAAGGAACCATGAACGGTTGTTGGAGCGTACTGCGCGAAATAACCGGCGACCTCCGACTACTGCTGCTTTGCTTATCCCGTATTTTAATATAATGCTTTGAACCAAATCAGATTTATTCAACGACTGAATTTGTTGAATGCTAAAGGTCTCGGTAACCCAAAGATCCAAGTTATAATGATCCACAATAGTTTTTAAATACTCAGTTAACCCATTACTTGCAATGTAGATCGAACAACCAATATCTTTTAAATGACTGAAAACTTCCTTTACATTAGGATATAATGCACCTTTCCCGCTTTTTATATTTTCAATTAATCTTTCTAGAAAGTAGGCATCAGTGAGTTCTCTTATTTCGATGGAATGATTTGGTAACAGCTCTTCCCAGACTTTTGGCAACGGAACGCCCATGATTTCACGGTATTTACAATAGGCGTTTCTGCATTTTAACATGGACTAGGTGATAACAGATATGGTTTATACATAGGAGTAGTGAGCAAATGGTTGAAACTGATCAATAAACATCGCGTGCATATCTTTTCGATTGAGCCATTTCTTTCACGTATTGCTCAGCCTCTGCAGTGTTTTTTCCCCCGTGTTGCTGGATAACTTGCTTTAGCGCTGCATCAACATCCTTGGCCATTCGGCTGGCATCGCCGCAAACATAGAAGTAAGCACCTTCTTGAAGCCATGCCCATAATTCTGCTCCATGTTCGATCATACGATGTTGAACATAGATTTTTTCTTCCTGGTCTCGGGAGAATGCAGTATCTAATCGAGTTAGCAGACCCTCTTTCTGTAAAGCCTCCAGCTCCTCTTTAAAGTAGAAATCAAATTCGGAACGTTGCTCGCCAAAGAATAGCCAATTTTTCCCCTTTGATTGAGTAACTTTTCGTTCCTGCAGGAATCCACGGAAGGGACCGACACCAGTGCCAGGACCAACCATGATTATTGGTACATCTGTGTTGTTCGGAAGATGGAAATGGGATGTCTTCTGGATAAAGATAGGTATCTTAGACGTTTGATCCGTGCGATCGGCAAGGAAAACAGAGCAAACACCTTTTCTTTCCTTCTCATTGAACGGATAGCGTACAGTAGAAACCGTAATATGAACTTCATCCGGATTAGCTTTATAACTTGAAGAAATGGAATACAGTCGTGGCTGTATCGGTTTCAACATTTCAATGAACTCATTAGGAGTAACGGATAATGGAAACTCTTCTAATAAATCAATGATCTGACGCCCCCATAACCACTGCTGAAGCTCTTTACTGTTCCCAGTTTTCAAGAGATGGCCGAGCTGGTCGCTATGGATTCGATCATGAACGGCTTGTAGAATGCCTGGCGTAATACGGGTAATATCGTAATGATGTATTAAAGCTTCTCTTAATTGAAGTTCTCCGAGACCCTTGACAGTTACCAGTTCCGCTGGACGAAGATTAACGGCATGCAGCACTTCATCAGCGAGATCGGGACTGTTAGTCGGCCATACCCCTAGAGCGTCGCCAACCTCATATTGAATACCTGAATTTTGTAGATTAAAAATATAATGGCGTGTTTCTTTTTCCGAGTGATCTCCGCTTAATCGTTGGTATGCAATAAGGGCTGTCTGGAATGGATTATTTCTATTATAAAGGATCGATTCCTTTGTCGCGGAAATGGATTGTGCCGTTTGAGCCAGTTCGCTAATACCTGGAGAAGTTTCTTTTTCATTAAGTGACTTTACTAATGAGGTCATCCAGGCTTGAACTTGATCCAGAAAATCCGTATCGCAATCGACCCTCGGAATAAGCCGCTGAGCTCCAAGCTGCTCGAATCGAGTATCGAGATTTCGCCCGAATCCACAAAATTGATCATAATTGGAATCGCCGAATGCGAGTACAGCAAAACGTTGCCCCGCTAGTTGAGGTGCGTTGTCCGCTTGAAGTGATCGCCAAAAGTTCTCGCCATTATCTGGCGGATCACCGGCTCCGAACGTACTTGCGATACAGATAACAAGCTGTTCTTGTGGAAGTTTATCAAAAGAGTAGTTATCCATACTCATTAGTTGTATTTCATAACCTAATTCCTTTAACTTATTTGCACAATTGCTGGCTGCTTCTTCCGCATTTCCGGTTTGCGAAGCCCAGAGCACAGTGATCCGCAAAGCTTTTGAAGTATCCGACGCCATTGATGGGGAGGGAGGTTCAAGTGTAGCCTGCATGGAATGTGCGGCAATTTGTAAGGAATGATCAGCTTGAGGCAAATACGTTCTGGAGAACATTCCAGCAAGCATGCCGTCCAGCCAGAAACGCTTGGTTGCTTCGAGAGGCGCAGTTGGAGGCAATACGGGAACACCAGCAGCGGCTCGTAGCTCGTCGGTACGCAAGCTCGTAATAAATCCTGAGAGATACAATTTCTCATGACTATCCAGTGTCATTGAGGACATAGATTCAATGCCCAGCATAGAAGCAAGGGTATCAACTTTAGCCATGTAAATAACCTCCTTATGGACGTCGTCAACAACGTCAATTGATGAATGAAACGATTGGGAAGTACTTTCATCGGGGGAATTAGCATCTACATCCTCTGTAGAGGCGGCTACGCGAACTAGTGACACAGCACAGTACTTGAACTCAGGTTGAAATGATATTGGATCAATTGCGTCATTGGTAACATCATTAATAGCCAAATTTGCTCCAAAAACGTCATTCCAATGAAAGGGGGCAAAGCAGTTTCCCGGTCGGACTCTATCGGTCACAACGGCTGGTAATATGGCAAGACCGCGTCGTGAGCGTATTTCGATTCGATCACGATCATCAATGCCAAGAATGGCGGCATCTTCGGGATGAATCTCTACAAACGGGCCAGGGTTAAGTTTGTTCAGTTTTGCAATCTTACCTGTTTTCGTCATCGTGTGCCATTGATGCTGCAAACGCCCTGTATTCAAAATAAACGGATAATCCATATCCGGGAGCTCAGCAGGCGGTAAATACGGCCGAGCCAAGAAAATGCCTTTGCCGCTTTCCGTTGCAAATACGATTCTAGGGAGGCTACCGTCTTCCTTTACTTTTAAGGTTTGGCTAATACCATTATTCAAGTAGCGAATTGGATTGCGATCGGAAGTACTGTCCGGGGCACATGGCCACTGAATTGGCGTATCGCGAAGCCGATCGTAGGAAGCGCCTCGGATATCGTAGCCGGTTTTTGGATTCCAAGCTTGTTGAATTTCTCGGAAAACGTCTTCTGCCGATGTATAAGTAAAAGCATCGGAATAACCCATTTCACAAGCTATTCGTGCAATAATCAACCAATCCGGTAAGGCTTCACCTGGTGGCCGCACCGCTTGTTGCATCAAAGATAAGTTTCGTTCTGAGTTAATCATCACACCTTCAGCTTCCGACCATAAAGCACCCGGGAGCATGACATCCGCATAACGATTCGTCTCGGTATCAAAAAAGGCATCTTGCGTTATGACGAGTTCAGCGGCTTCTAAGCCAGCAATAACGTTTTTGCGGTTAGGGACGGTTGCAACCGGATTTGTGCATATGATCCAGCAAGCTTTGATATCTCCGGATTGCATATTCTGGAACATGGAGACCGTACCTGTACCTACTTCTGTTCGGAGCGTTCCCTTTGGCAGCTTCCACAAGTCTTCGATAAAAGCTCGATCTGACTCGGCGAATACAGAACGTTGACCCGGCAAACCGGGACCCATGTAACCCATCTCGCGGCCGCCCATCGCATTTGGCTGGCCGGTAAGCGAGAAGGGGCCGCTGCCTGGCCGGCAAATCTTGCCGGTAGCCAGATGCAAATTGCATATGGCATTCGTATGCCAAGTGCCATGCGTGCTTTGGTTTAAACCCATTGTCCAGCAACTCATCCATTCCGGGGATTCACCGATCCATGCTGCTGCTTGACGGATATCGGCCTCGGGGATGCCGGTTACTTCCGCAACCTTGTCAGGCGGGTAATCCTCGAGGAACTCAGGCATTTCCTCCCAACCTGAGGTGAATTCGGCGATAAATGCAGAATCAGTAGCATTGTTTTTTACGATGAGATGCAGAAGACCATTGAGAAGGGCCAAATCGGTTCCGGGCTTGATTTGCATAAATAGGGAAGCTTTATCTGCCGTCGTATTCCGACGTGGATCTACGACGATGAGCTTCGCTCCTGCTTTCACGCGATCCATCAAACGCAGAAACAATATCGGATGACAATCAGCCATATTGGCGCCAATGACAAAAAACAAATCACTTCGATCCAAATCCTGATAAGATCCTGGTGGACCGTCTGCTCCTAGCGATAGTTTATATCCGCTGCCAGCGCTTGCCATACATAAACGAGAATTCGATTCAATGTTGTTTGTTCCTACGTAACCTTTGGCTAATTTATTGATAAGGTACTGCGACTCTAGGGACATTTGGCCGGATACGTAAAAAGAAATAGCATCCGGACCATGTTTTTCTAAAATAGATCGAAGTCCTTTAGCTGTTTTACTTATCGCTTCATCAATGTTGATCTTTGAAGGATCGCCTTTCCGAACTGTACGTTCATAGGCGTATTCCATACGGCCGGATTCCGTTATTGCTTCCGCGCAGGTATTGCCTTTCGTGCAAAGTCTCCCAAAATTCGTTGGATGCTCTTTATCGCCAGTCACTTTTACAACGCGGTCATTTGCTACTTCCAACACGATTCCGCATCCAACACCACAATAGGGACATACGCTTTTCACTGATTTCGTTATCATTCGTTTCACCGCCATAATTGAAGCTTCTAAAGGATGTTAATCAATATTAAATCAATCTAGACATAACTAGTTATATCTAGATAAGCACAATATATATCGCACTACGATGTAAGTCAATACTCTGATGTTATTAAAAGTAACATGTAAACGTTTTAAATTAAAATTTTCTCGAATTCCACGTGTGAAGAGTTATATAACCTAACATAAAATCGAGTTCAGATTGTCTGATGGGTGTAGATATTATAGACTGAAGACAATCTTTCATGAGATAGGAGCAAGCTATGACAAACAACCGATTACCCAAAAATGTATACGAAGAACTTGCTTTATTCCGATATCGAATTCGCAAATTCATTAGATTCAGCGAGGATGCGGCCCGTAGCAAGGGGCTTACTCCACAATATCATCAGTTAATGTTGTCTATTATGGGATTCCCGGGAAGAGAGTACGCAACCCCGAAAGAATTGGCAGAACGACTGCAACTTACCCCTCATGCTTGTATTGAACTCATCAAACGTTGTGAGGATTTAGAATTGGTACTACGATTTCCCAACCCACAGGACAAGCGCAGTATCTATATACATGTGACGGAACGGGGAATGACTATATTAGAAGAGCTATCAGAGATTCATGTTGAAGAATTGAAAAAAGCAGGATTACTTGAGGTCCAGTTGAACAGGTATGACGAAGAGTAGAAGTTTTTGAATTCATTCAAATGTCATATAAAATGACATAATTAGATTGATTTCTATCGTGAGACGATATATATTGAAAAAGTATAGTTCGATTTAGACATAATTAGTTTTGTTTGATTTAAAACAGAGAGGGGGCGAATGTGAGGAAGAGCTTGTTGCTGGGCCCTATATTCAGACAGCAGACAAGCTCTTGAACATGCATGTTGAAAGAGAGCGAGCGCTTCATTTATTGGAAATTTTCTTAGATGAGTTGGAACTGAGAAACGATCATACGTTTCACAATTGAACTAAGTTTCCAATAGTACCTCGCCAGTTAGGGTCAAATCGTATCCAGATATGGCTTGGAGATCTTTTTTAAATTCATCTGATTTAAGAATGTGAAGCAGCGTTTGGATCCAAATTTGGTTGTTTTCCGTTTTGAGCATGACGAGATCATAGCGCTCTTTAATCAGCGGAATAAAGTCAATGTTTCCGACGATAGATGCTGTTTTCTCTATACCAACGCCTACATCGGCTTCACCGGCTGCAACTTTGGATGCAACGCCAAGATGATTGTTTTGTTCGTTCTCGTAACCTTTTATGTGAGCAGATTTAATTCCATTGAGACGTAGCTGCTCGTCAAGTAACACGCGAGCTCCCGAACCTCTCTCACGGTTAATGATTCGCAAACCGGGGAGAGCTAAGTCTGACCAGTCATTGATCGACAAAGGATTACCTTGCCTAACATAAAGGCCAGCGTTTCGTGAGAGCAAATTGACGACGATGTAGGAGGAACCGACAAGCAGTTTGCGGATATAAGGGATGTTGTATTCGTGAGTATCTCCATCTAGTAGATGAGTACTTACAATATCCGATTCGCCGCGGTACATGGATACCAAACTATCCATACTGCCCACGTAGGCGCGTAATGGTCTTATGCCATTCAACTTTTTTTCCATGTGGTTAGCAAGTATGTCGAGACTCAGATCCTGACCAGTAATAACGAGGTGGCGAGATCCACTATGCATAGCAGGAATATGGGATTGTCTATAGCCATCCGTTTGACCAGCTTGATCATTAAGCTGAACGCCTTTATTCCGTTGCTTGTAAGCCTCGAGATCGGAAGGATCAACGCGCATTTGTTTCCCTACTCGATAGGATGGTAATTCACCTTTTTTTATTAAATCATATACGGTTAATTTGGAAATCTTCAATAGTTTAGCAATCTCTTCGGTCGTATACGAGATATCGCCGGACATGACGCGCCTCCTTGTTGAGGGACAAAATGATTTATTTTCTTGTCATCATTGTAACATAATTGTTAATAGAAAGATCATTCAGGAGGGTTACTATGTTTAAGAAGATTAATGGTTATACGTTGTTGTCGATTGTAATTGCTTTGGTATTAGTACTTGCGGGATGCGGAAATGCGGATAATACAAACACAAACACGAATATTAGCTCGAACGCACCGGCTGAGAGTACAGTTGAACCTAGTCAACAGCCCGTTCAAACGGTAGAGCTTACGATTTCAGCAGCCGCGAGTATGACGGATGCGTTAACTGAAATTCAGAAAACGTATGAGGCTGCTAATACATCTATTAAACTAAACTTCAATTTTGGTGCATCTGGTGCTCTGCAGCAGCAAATTGAGCAGGGAGCTCCAGCCGATCTCTTCCTGTCGGCAGCTGCTAAAAATATGACCGCACTCGTAGATCAACAGTTAATTGATGCGAACCAGCAAATCAATTTATTGGGTAACGAACTTGTTGTTGTCGTTCCTAGCGATGCTGCAACGGTTATCGAAAAGATGGAAGATCTAACAAAAGAAGATGTAAAAACCGTAGCAATCGGTATTCCAGAGAGCGTACCTGCGGGGAATTACGCGAAAGAAGCGCTTACGAACGTGAAGTTATGGGACGCTTTGCAGTCCAAATCCGTACAAGCAAAAGACGTAAGACAAGTCCTGCAATATATTGAAACGGGCAATGCAGACGCAGGTTTCGTTTATAAGACGGATGCATTAACTACTGATAAAGTGAAGATTGCTTATTCGGTCGACGCAGCTACTTACAAACCAATTGTATATCCAATAGGTGTTGTCAAAGCAACAAAACATTTGGAAGAAGCTGAAAAGTTTTATACGTATCTGCAATCGCAAGAAGCACTTGATGTATTCATCAAATATGGCTTTTCCGTTTCTAAATAATCGTGGCGTCTTTAAATTGGCATGATTTTTGGCTTCCGATCCGACTATCATTATTAGTGGCCTTGTTATCTAGTATCGTTGTGCTGCTAATTGGAGTAGCTGCCGCATGGTGGCTTTCCCGTAGATCGATTAAAGGCAAGATATTCATAGAAACTGTATTCATGCTACCGTTGGTACTTCCTCCAACGGTAGTTGGCTTTTTGTTGCTTGTGTTATTAGGGAGAAGAAGCTGGTTTGGCGAATGGATCGAATGGCTGTTTTCTGCGCCGATCGTGTTCACTTGGTGGGCCGCGGTAATTGCTTCTGTAGTCGTTTCTTTCCCGCTTGTTTATCAAACGATGAAAGTCGGCTTTTTATCCGTTGATAGAAATTTGGAGGAAGCAGGCCGCTCTATTGGAGCAAACGAATGGCAGGTCTTTTGGCATATAACACTTCCATTAGCTATGCGTTCACTTATTTCTGCGTATATTCTAGGCTTTGCCCGTGGATTAGGGGAGTTTGGGGCTACTCTTATGATCGCTGGAAACATTCCGGGGAAAACACAGACGATACCTACAGCGATCTACGTTGCAGTCGATTCAGGTAATACTGCTATGGCATGGGCATGGACAGGTTCGATTATTGTCATCTCTTTTGTGTTGTTACTTCTTAGTCGGAAATAATGAAAAACAAAGCTGCCGAGCTACTCGGCAGCTTTGTTTTGTATGTTTCTGTATGATTAGTCAATGGCGTTCTAATCCTTGCTCCAATATTTTTCTATAATAGCATCGCGTCCAGAGTATACTCGGGATTCTTTATAAAACTTTGGATTTTTTCGATGATAATTCTGATGGTATTCTTCAGCAGGGTAAAAGACGGACGCTTCCTCTATCCCTGTAACGATAGGTTTCTCGAACCGACCGCTTAATCCAAGTGCTTCTTTCGACTTCTCCGCAAGCAAACGTTGTTCTTCGGTATGATATAAGATAGCAGCACGGTATTGGCTCTTACGGTCATTGCCTTGTCCAGTGGCGTCAGTAGGATCGATCTGCGGCCAGTAGAGTTCAAGCAACTTTTTGTAAGGGAAGATAGCTGGATCAAACGTGATTTGCACTACTTCTAAATGACCTGTATCACCAGTAAGTACTTGCTCATAAGTTGGATTTTCTATTGTACCACCCATATAACCTGATATAATCCCATGGATACCTGGTTGCTCTTCAAATGGAGTTACCATACACCAGAAGCAGCCACCGGCGAACGTTGCTTTTTCAATCAAAGGAATTCCTCATTTCATGTGTAGTATTGATTATCTAATCAGTAAAAATTATTATACTATATTATATCAGTCTAAACATCACTATTTATAACGTAATCCATTGGACAATGCATCTAATCTTACCTGAATTAATGTTACTGACAATAGAAAATGTAATAAGTGACGAAGAGCAAGTAATTTATAAAATCACAAATGTAATGGAGGAGTTTACCTAGTCGGGTTTCACTAAGGCTCTCCAATAGAGAAACGATTGGCTCTCCTGATTTGTTCCTATTGATCAACAGTTAAATAAATAGAACAAATATAAGCACGAATTATAAATGTATGAACGTTCTATGAATAAGTTCATAAGAACCTATCCAAAGATGGAGCATTATGAACAATGCGTAAGATAATGAAAGACAATAGGAAATTTCATTCGGAAATAGGAATGATTAAACCTCAGAGCAGCTGTAGTGAATTAATTACCCGTTTGTTGGAATGAATAAGAATCCTTTATATTAGATATAGAAACAAAACTATCTGAGTAAAGGATTGTGATAAGTCAATATGGGTATAGGATTCAATTTATTCATGGTTGCCATTTTAATCGTGCTAACTGCTTTTTTCGTAGCAACTGAATTTGCGATTATCAGACTTCGTGCAAGCAGAGTGGATCAATTGGTCGTAGAAGGCAAGAAAAATGCACTCGCAGTCCAGAAGGTTAAAAGTAACTTAGACGCCTACTTATCCGCCTGCCAATTAGGCATAACGATTACATCGCTTGGATTAGGTTGGTTAGGTGAACCAACGGTCGAAAAAATACTATTCCCACTGTTTGATCACTTCGGACTAAGTAGCGATATCAGCCATGTATTATCTTTTCTGATCGCTTTTATTGTCGTAACGTTCTTGCACGTCGTTATTGGTGAGTTAGCACCGAAAACGTTGGCCATTCAGAAGGCTGAATTCGTAAGTTTTTTAACGGCTAAGCCGATTATATATTTCTATAAATTAATGTTTCCGTTCATATGGGTATTGAACGGGTCTGCAAACAGATTAGTTCGATTGTTTGGACTAAAACCAGCTTCAGAACATGAAGAAGCCCACTCGGAAGAAGAAATTCAAATCATTCTAAATGAAAGCTATCAGAGCGGTAAGATTAATAACACGGAATATGGTTACGTGAACCGGATCTTTGCCTTTGATGAACTAATTGCAAATGAAATTATGGTGCCGCGTACCGATATGATTTGTTTATACACAAGCAAATCCTTGCAAGAAAATATGGAAATCATTCGTAAAGAGCAATTTACACGCTTTCCGGTTGCCGTTGAAGGTAAAGATAACATTATTGGAATGATAAACACAAAACAATTGTACTTGAGTTATCAATCGGAGCAAGAATTTGATTTTACTAAGCTCATACAGCCTGTATTAAGCGTATCTGAGGTGACCCCTGTTAAGTCTCTGTTGGAAAGAATGCAGCAGGAGCGCGTTCATATAGCCATTCTGGTCGATGAATACGGCGGTACATCAGGACTGGTTACGATTGAAGATATTTTGGAAGAAATCGTTGGCGAGATTCGTGATGAATTTGATTCCGAAGAACGAGCTGAAATAGAAATGGTTACCGATAATCGATACCTGCTTGATGGAAAAGTATCGCTCGATCAATTAACCAGCTTATTGGGCATAAAATTCGACGATGATTCTGAAGTTGATACGGTTGGGGGATGGCTATATAGTCAAATTCCGCAGATTCATGTAGGTAAGAAGTATGAATATAATCAATATCAATTCATCATAAAGGAAACAAGTAAAAATCGAATTCGTAAAGTTGAATTGATCATTCTTCAAAATGAAAATGTTGCGGCAAGCAGTAGTGCATAATTGATCCAATTCGAGGCAGGGAGGATGTAATCATCCGAACTGCCTCTTTGGTATACTGTCGATTGAATCATCAACTGTACACATATCATTTACTTAGCCGGGGAAAATAAAGGACATCTTGATATGCATGACAGGAGGTCGGCTGATGAATGCGAAGAATGAGCCGGACAATTTTTGGTCACTCATCAAAAAGGGGAATATGTCCTCTGCTACAGCAGCAATCGGCAACACAGGTTTAGCAATCGTTAAAGGAATTGCAGCTACCATAACCGGCAGCGGCGCGATGTTCGCATCCACCATGCACTCGGTAGCCGATGCTGTCAATCAAGCTTTTGTCTTTGTAGGCAGCGTATTAGCTGAGAAGAAACCGACTCGCAGGTTCCCCACGGGCTTTGGTCGAGTTATTAATATATTTTGCATGATAGCTGTTATTGTCGTTACACTAATGGCATATGAAACCATCCGAGAAGGCATCCACTTATTGAATCATCCCGCCGAAGCACATGGATTTTGGTTGAACGTCATTGTACTTGTACTTTCCATTGCTGTGGATGGGTTTGTATTAATCAAAGCAATGAAAGAAGTCGTCCGCGAAGCTCGCGTAGAAGCAATCGGCTGGGGAATTGTCCGAGCTTCATTTCGAAATGTAAGTAAAGCTGCGCCTCCCACGAGATTAGTTTTCTACGAGGACATCGTGGCAACTACAGGCGCAATATTAGCTTTATTAGCCGTTATTGTGACAACCGTTACAAGTTTCGAATTGCTCGACGGCATTTCGACAGTACTTATTGGACTTCTTATGATTGCTGTTGCTTTTCGGGTAGGCTACGACAATATGATTGGCTTAATTGGCGTTGCCGCTCCATTAGATATAGAGGCCAAAGTAGCTAAGCTCATTTTCTCAGAGTCCAAAGTCGTTGATATTAATCAAATGCGAATCGTGCAAGAGGGACGATATTATCATGTTGAAGCATTGATTGAGCTTCAGCCGGGACTGTCTTTAGCGAGTGCCGATGATATCAAGTTCCAAATTCGAGATAAACTTCTTCATGATCCGGATATTGCAGATGTTACTTTAGGAATTATAGAGGATATGGGCATCCAAGATTGGAAACCTGAAACTAAATAGCATGCTTAGAGAAGAACCAATAAGAAGAATTGGTAAAGCAAAGGAGCCTCCATTCAAGTTGGGGGCTCCTTTGCTTATTCAGAACTCGCCTAATTAGCTTTGTCACGTAGAACTACATTAGGAACAAATCGAACATAGATAAGCTCTCCGGCAAGCTCGACAATAGTTTGCGTCACAATAATTGCAGCGACTAGTGTGCTCCAGTTTTCAGGTAAAGCTAGAGCAAGGGGAAGTACCACAAGGGAATTACGTGTTCCTGAACTAAATATAACAGCCCGTCCTGATCTAACATCTAGTCTAAACCACTTTACGATAAAGCGAGTAAGGAAGGGCATGATGAGCATGAATGCGATATAAATAGGAATAACTTTGATAATTAGATGCCAGTAGGCAGATAGCTTGTTAATTTGCGATGATACAACAATAAAAAGGGTTAACGCCATGAACGGAACAGGAATCCATGCCGAGGCATCTAAAAGAAGTTGACCACCACGATGACTTTTGTTAGTAGATAGTTGTAATCCTATAGCCAGCAGAACCGGCAATACGATGATGATCAGAAAAGCTTCTATAAAAGGTCCTGGACTCACAACTTCAGAAGCTTGTTTGCCCATGAAAATCCATAGATAAACAGGTATTAAGATCATTTGTGTCACAAAAAGAATAGGTGTTGATAGGAGCATAGCCTTTTCATTTCCACGGCCTAGATGAGTAAAAACAATTACATAATCTATGCAAGGTGCCAGTAAAACAAGATACACACCAAGTAATACAGGTGATTGCTGAGGCAGGAACTGAGATAACAGCCAGACGACAATCGGTACTGCAATATAATTGGCAGTTAGAATAGCCAAGATAAAGCGTCGATTTCCAAGTAACTCTTTAATAGATGTAAAAGGAATCTGTGTAAACATGCCAAACATCAACACAGCGATTACGCCAGAGATTATAATGTGATTATCCAATGTCTTCATTAGATCAGGGGCCAATAAGCCAAGTCCGGCTGATAGCACTAAGATAACGACATAAAGCCAAATCTGATTTTGCTCAAGTTTCTCCCGATTTATCATTCCGCTACTTAATCTCCTCTAAGGCATTTGCAGCTCATGCCGCTGTTAGCTTTAAGGTTTATGATTGCATTATAACTTTGTTAGAAAGTGATGTACATGTAAACGGAATGTTTTATGACACTATATTGTCCAGGGACACAAAAGTGGGGACATAACTGATCACACAAAAGCTTGAGAAATCAAGCTTTTTTATTTTTATGTCCTGACACTTATGTCGCAGTAAAATACACAAATGTAGGGACATTGTACTGTAACGACACAATTCTGAAGACATAGTCGGGGCTTCGCCGCCCTATCTTGAACGTTAGTAACTAGGATCAGACCAAGACCATCCTGGTAATGTTGAAAAGTAAATGCATTCCCATAGGGGTTGCCTTTGCTTAAGAAGATCTGCCCATAATCTGAACCGGAAAATTTTCGCTGTCGGAAACCGCGAAGTTGATTTGGGAGAGTTCAATTGCAACGTTACTGGTTGTAAATGTAAAAAAACAGGATGGAAATTTGAATTCCTTTCACATGTGAATCTAGTACACTTGTATCAAGCTCTTTCTGTACTAGTGTCATGGTGAAAAAGTGAAGATATGAAGCAGCTCCAAGAGCAGCTGTTATTGGGCAAATTCACTAAATTGATACTGATTTTATCTGGAGAGCTTAAGGGTTTTGGGTTTGAATTAAATGGATAGACGTATCAACTATAGCTATTTGAAGGGAGGGGACTTCTAGCTGGACGGTATCAAGCCAGTACATTGCTACGGAAGGAAGAATTGAAGAAAAGTTTCTAGCGATTAATTGAAAGGATTACTCAGGGAATATTCGAAAGCGCTTTCTTAGAAAGGCCAAATACTAGGTATAGGAATTAATATTACTGGAGTATTAGTTAGTTCAGTAATAGTACAGGCAATGGATTGAATCTTTTAAAATCTAATTTTTGAAATGTGAACAGGAGGGTATTATGAAAACGGTTAATAAAAGATTGATATCATTAATTACTGGATTTGCACTGTTTTCCGGATTACTGACGGTTGGCATTAACGAGGTGCCTTCCGTATCCGCTGCAGCGAATGTTATCGCCAATGATAGTCTTTCTGCAACAATCGGGGATTTAGGGCAGATTGAAGTACTAAATATCAAGAATAACCCATTAAACAAAAAAAATGCTGTTGTCAATTTTGTTTTGCCAAACTCTACCTCACCACAGAACGACGTCCAGCACCAATGGATGGGCGAAATGCTTTTTTCTTACCGTACCGGTGACACGGCAGTATTCCCTAACGACAGAGTTGGCTTTGTAGAAGTTGATACAAATAAAACACTGGCGGCTGGTGGATCGACTAAATATACAACGATCAACGCTAGTAACCAATATTTTACGAAGGTGGCTTCCTCAGACGGAAAGAGAGTAGAAGTCAATTTTATCGGACAGCCTCTTACTTCTACAACTGCTCGCACGATGAAAGGTTTTGACGCGAAGTCTGTATTTAATATGAATACCACTGACGGTTCATTGGAGTGGGAAATTACCTTGAAAAACAAAAGCACCAAATATATGGAATTCGGCGATATCGGTTTGCCGATGCCATGGAATAACAAATATTTAAATGTATCGGATACCTATGACAACCGAGTTACTGTGCATAATTTTGCCGGTGCCGATAGCGGGTATTCCTATGCCATCCGCACGAGCGGCGAAGGAAATTTCATGATGTTCTCCCCAGTGCCGGAAAGCGGCGCTCGCATCGAATATGTTGATTATTGGTTAGGTGATGCGGGTGAAGTTCGTGCCGGATCTCTGTACTCCAACTGGGTCGGCGACAGTGGCGGTTGGTTCCCTGGACTGAGTGTTCTCTATATTCACTCCAAGGATATATCGAAAACAGGTCGTGGATATTTTACGGATGCCACTAGCCTGGTTTTGGCGCCACAAGCGGAAAAAACATATAAGTTTAAGTTTTCAGCGGTACGCGCAGGCGACAACACGCCGCAAGTAAATGCCGCAAGTCCAAATAACGCTTCTTCTTCTATGGAAGACCGTGAGAAAAACCTTCGTTCCATTCTATACAAATCAGGGATGATTGACGCAGTGGCATTGCCTGGCTTCCAGGCTGCAATCAATATGCCTGTCAAGCTGGCTCTGCATTTCGACGACACTAAAATAGATTTGCAGTCGATCCAGATTCAGAATATCCTCCAGAATGATCCATATGATGCAGCACATATCCCGGTTGTTAAAGATAATAACAGAGCCGGTATGGTCAACAATACTCGTACCGGTCGCGGTTTACCTTCCGGGAACTCGGGATATACAAAATCCGCAACGTTTGTGGAAACCAAGATCGTAAACGGTGAACAGTATCATATCTATGCGCTAACTTTTGACAACATCGGCAATAACAGCGTTCGTGTGAATTATAGGCTGAACTCCGATCCTGTAGGGGTGAATAAATTTACCCAGTATGAATTCAATATTCTGGCCGAGCTTGACCAAACATCGGATGCCCACAGCCAATTTATGGTCAATAATACGCAGGATAAGGTCACGACTAGTCCTACCTTCGGGATCTATCGAGACTGGTACCTTACAACCGGTCTTGATACGGTGACCAGCCATTGGGGAGATGACTGGAGCCACGATAACATCAACTTCATGACGATGAAGAATTATCTCGATCCAGATGCCAGTGAAATCCAATCCATTGAAAACTACCTGATCGACTTCATGTGGAAAAATTATATGAAATATACGCAATCAACGTTTACGGTTGCGAACTATCTCAATGCTTCAGGTATTTACTCCACTTCAAGCGCGCCATACGTGCGGACATTTTCTGAAGCGATGGAAGCGACTGGATTCTTCAATATGTATCGAATCCAAAAGGCATATCCCAATATGATACAGTATCGCGAATCTCCGCAATTTTATCTGGAAAAGGCCTATGGCATTTACTATAACCGCGTCGGCGCCGGAGCAACCGGATTCTACGGCGAACAACAAATTCCGGATTTAATTGAGGCGCTTAAAGAAGAAGGAATGACAACTCAGTATAATAATCTAAAAACGAAGTTTGCTCAAACTAAAGCAACGAGCGTGTTAAACGCTGCTTATCCTTACGGGTCTGAATTCGAATATGACAATACGGGCGAAGAAGGGGCCTATGCAGCAGCAAAGGCATTGCGCACCTACTACCCGACAGACTCGAAGGTAGCCAAAGCCTTGGAAAGCATGAAAGCAGATGACTTGAAAACTCGTGCAATGCGCGGTATTCAGCCTACTTGGTACTTCTATTCCGTGCCGGTATTCCGCGCCGGCGAAGGCTGGTGGAATTTCCAATATACCGCGTCTTTGGCAGGGTCCATTATGGATGATATGATTCGTTATCAGGCTGACGGCAGGACTGCAGATCAGACGGCTGTCGCACAGCAGCGCAACTATGCCGCTAAGATTTCCAACTTCAACGCCGTTAATATGGGGCAGATATCCGCTCAGTCTGTAGGAAGTACCGCTTGGAGATTTAATGCTCATAAGGGCGGAACCGGTACCAAAAACGTATACGATGGCGGTACACGCGTTATGAACAACGGCTGGCAAGACTTTTCCGGAGAATCGGAGGAAGGGCTCTATGGCTCGCTATTGCGTATCAGTTCCGATATTGTCACCGATCCGGTATTTGGGCTTTTCGGGTATGGAGCCACGGTCACTGACGTAAACAACAAATACGATATCACACCAAAAGACGGTTTTGGTAAGCGTATCAACCTAATCAAAGAGAAAATTTACCTCGTTTCGGAAAGCGATAAAATTGTAAATGCGTTGATTCAAAAAGACGGTAAGGCAATTACCCTTCAAATCTCGAATCTTGCTCAAAAATCGCACGCATCAAGGCTTACTCTCGATGGACTAGGAGTAGAGAATGGCTATTATACAATCAAGCTGAATGGTGCAAATGCCGGTCAGTTCTATGTGCAGAACAATAAAGGCGTTGCTATGTTCCAAATGAGCAGTGCGCTAGCTACTGCCGAAGTGATCATTGAAAAGTCACTTACTGGATCCAATCAAGCTCCACAGGTTACTACAGAAGTGGTGACACTAAGCCCGCCGGTAAATCTTCCGATTTTGTTGAACGGAATCGTGACCGACGACGGCGCACCGAATGGCGCTACGACTTACCTATGGGAAGTTGTCAGCACTCCGACAGGTGGCCAACTAAGCTTTACCAATAATAAAGCAGCAGTTACAAAAGCCGTAGGTACAGTAGCAGGCTCCTATACGGCTAGGCTTACCGCTAATGATGGCGCTTTGAGCACCTCTAGCTTACTGACCTTTGTGTTGGGTGGTGGCACATCGGTGAACAGCGCGCCGATCGTAGATGCTGGCTCCAACGCGACGATCGCGCTTCCTTCGACGATCGCGTTATCAGGAACGGTAAGCGATGACGGCCTGCCAACTGGCGCGACCGTCACGACGACATGGAGCCTGCAAAGTGGTCCTGGAACTGCGATGATCGCAAGTCCGAATTCGCTGAATACGACGGCGACGGTAACCGTTCCGGGCACTTATGTGTTCTTGCTTGCCGCGACCGATACCGCGTTGCAATCGACGGATACGGTAACGAAGACGGTTCAAGCTTCGCTACCGGACCAGCTCGTTCGCTATCAGTTCAGCGAGACGAGCGGAACATCGGCAGCAGATTCGTCAGGCAATAATAAGACGGGCACGCTAAACGGCGGCGCGACGTTCTCTGCCGGTCAGACCGGAAACGCGGTTACCTTGAATGGTTCCAACGGCTATGTCAGCATGCCGAGCGGTATCGCCAGCGGTGCGACCAGCGTGACGATTGCCGCGTGGGTAAATGCGAACAGCTTAAGCAACTGGACGCGCATTTTCGATATCGGCTCCAGCACGACGAACTATATGTTCTTGACGCCTCAACCGGGCGGCGCGGGTCTCCGCTTCGCCATCACGAACAGCGGCAACAGTTCCGAGCAGCAAATCAACTCGACGACCGCGTTCCCGACGGGCGTATGGAAACACGTCGCGGTCACGATATCCGGTTCGACGGGCAGATTGTACGTGGACGGCGTGGAGGTAGCGACGAACACGAGCATGACGCTGAATCCGTCCAGCCTCGGCGCGACGGCGAACAACTGGATCGGCAGATCGCAATTCTCCGGCGATGCTTACTTCAACGGTTCGGTAGACGACTTCCGCATTTACAGCAGAGCGCTTAGCGCTTCGGAAATCAGCGCGCTCATGGTGGGCGGAGGCACGGCTCTTACGGACATCGCGCCGCAAGCGACGGCGTCGACATCCTTCGTCTCCTCGTGGGAAAGCTTGGCGGGCTTGAACGACGGCTATACGCCGACGAGCTCGAACGATCGCGGCCATTCGGTGTACGGCAACTGGGATAATCCAGGCTCGACGCAATGGGTACTGTATACGTTTAGCGCGAACAAAACGATTTCCTCGGTTGACGTCTATTGGTTCGACGACGATGGGGGCATCGACCTGCCGGCTTCGTATACGATTCAATACTGGAACGGCAGCGCTTGGACGAACGTGGCTAGCCCATCGGGTCTCGGCTTGCTGGCGAACCAGTACAACACGACGACGTTCACACCGGTTACGACGAATCAAATCCGGCTTAGCATAACGGCTAAATCTACCACATCTACAGGCATCGAATCCTGGAAAGTTTACGGAAATTAACGCAGTCGGTTGCGCTCTCCGGGCCGGTCCTCTGGACCGTCCTGGCGGGCGCAATTTTTTTCGCGAACGGAATTCGCGATATCCCCCTCGTCCTTCTATCGAAGGCATAACTAACTAAAGATCATGAGATCGGTAAACTTCGATCCCATGCCCTTTAGTTATTACCGGCCTTTTCAAGATTGAAAAGTATAAACCTTTATGATAAGATGAATTCTAATTTAACGATTGGAGTTGAAAAGGATTATGTAATATTTCTTGCTTATGTCGTAATGAATAAACCAGTACACCTGTTTTATTCTTTATAAGCAAGAAAGTTACGTATTCTTATCACTCAATCAACATATTCATTCCAGCCTTGTTAAGGGTTGGAATGGTTATATTTGTTTGAGCCACGAGAAGGTAACTTTCTTGTGGCTTTTTATTATGATACCTTGTCCAACGGCGAGCAAACGCAGCTTCCCTACCATCATCACCAGCTGGTTGAACTTGATCATGTTTCCATTCATTACGGCAGGAGAACGGTTTGCAGCGAGGTCAACTTTACCGTTAAGCAAGGGGACCGCATAGCGCTATTAGGCGCAAACGGATCCGGTAAATCAAGCATTCTTAAGCTGATTTGCGGCGAGGAGATATCTTTCACCGGCACGGTTAGAAAGGGGAGTCAGCTTAATATACCTATGTTTCGCAGGACACTTCGTTTTTGCAGGGCAATTTAACGGATTACGCAAGATACTACAGGATCGAAGTAAGCTTATTCGAAACAATACTAAGAAAGCTTGACATTGCCCGCTCTCAGTTCGATAAAGACATAGGGTCCTTCAGCGGAGGTCAGAAGAAGAAGGTACTCATTGCGAAAAGCCTTTGCGAAGATGTTCATTTGCATATCTGGGACGAACCGTTAAACTTCATTGATGTCATTTCCCGTATGCAAATCGAAGAACTTTTGCTGGAAAATTCACCATCCATACTTTTCGTAGAGCACGATAGTGAGTTTTCACGAAGATCGTTGAACTGTAAGGCAACGCGTTCTTATTTAAATGAGGAGGTTGAATGAAATGTTTGAAGTTGTGCATGTTCTTGTGAATCGTTCATTATCCGTGGGTACGGTTCACGATCAAAATAAACGGATGTCGGAGCATTATCCAACGATCGATAGATGCACGTAGCGACTGGAGATGCGAGCCTCGTTCGCGTATATATGCTGTTGGTTAATGTAGATGTTAAGTACCCTCTATGGGTGCTTAAGGCCTTTTCTCCGGCGCAAGGGGAGAAAAATCATGAGATCAACTTCAAAATACGAAATGATTCAGCGCCTATTGTCCGAATGGAAACAACCCGCATATCGGTATCAACAAATTGCGGATGCGATCTTCAAGCAGCGAATCGGTGAATATGACAGAATGACCTTAATACCCAAGGTAATAAGAAATGAATTAATCAAGCACCTTGGCGAACGCGTTTTGAACGTAACCCCAGTTGTGCAGCAGAGATCCAGTCAAGTGAATAAAGTGCTTTTTTCCGTTGAAGGCGGTGAACGCATAGAAGCCGTTCAACTCATCTATGAGCGTGGCTGGAAATCATACTGCATTTCCAGCCAGTGCGGATGCGGATATGGTTGCACCTTCTGTGCTACAGGCACGATCGGACTGAAACGAAATTTAACCGCAGACGAAATCACCGATCAACTGTTGTACTTTCATTTAAACGGTCAAACGCTCGATAGCGTATCGTTTATGGGCATGGGAGAGGCGCTCGCCAATCCTCACATTTTCGAGACGCTGCAAATGCTGACGGATCCACGAACCTTTGGCTTGGGACATCGAAGAATTACGGTTTCCACCATCGGCATTTTGCCGGGCATCGATCGTCTGGCAAAGGAATTTCCGCAGGTTAACCTGACCTTCTCGCTGCATTCTCCGTTCGACGAACAGCGGAGCGCGCTAATGCCTATTAACAACCGGTTTCCGCTGAATGACGTGTTGAGCAAGTTGGATCAGCATATTCGCGATACAGGCAGAAAAGTATATATTGCCTATATACTGCTTAGAGGAGAAAACGATTCCAGCGAGCATGCGGAAGCCATTGTCGCTTTGTTAAAGCACAGAGGTTCTTGGTACCATTTATATCACGTCAATTTGATCCCTTACAATTCAACCGACGTTACGCCCGAGAACTATCATCAGTCGGACAAAGAACAGGTTCAAAATTTTGTCAGCATCTTAAAGTCAAAAGGAATCAAAGTCACTGTACGAACCCAGTTCGGAACCGATATCGATGCTGCATGCGGTCAGCTATACGGACACAACAAGTAACCTATCAAAAGGAGTGGTAACAATGGGCACAGACTCGGTTATTACGCATGATTTACTCCGTATAAGTCGTTAATATCCATAAAACTTATGCGGAGCGACTAAGAAGATATGGGTATGAACCGACTTTTTATATAACGGAAATGGGTTATAAAAAGGAGGAGCTTACGATGTCAATGATTCATGTACAATACCTGACGTTTTCATATCCAAGCAGCTTTGATAATATTTTCGAAGATGTTAACTTTCAAATCGATACGGATTGGAAGCTTGGATTTATTGGCCGCAATGGTCGAGGCAAGACAACTTTTTTCAATTTGTTACTAGGAAAATACGAATACAATGGAAAGATTAGTGCTTCCGTTGAATTTACTTATTTTCCATATCCGGTCTCGGATAAAAGCAGGTTCACGCATGAAATACTAGAAGAGATCTGTCCTCAGGCAGAAGATTGGGAGTTGCTTCGGGAAATATCTTATTTGGATGTCGATGCCGAAGCGATGTACCGGCCGTTTGAAACCTTATCAAATGGGGAACAAACGAAGGTTTTGCTGGCTGCGCTATTCTTGAAGGAAGGACAGTTTTTATTAATTGATGAGCCTACCAATCATCTGGACAGTCATGCACGAAAGATGGTTTCGAATTATTTAAAAAAGAAAAAAGGATTCATTCTCATTTCGCATGATCGAAACTTCTTGGATGGCTGTGTTGACCACATTTTGTCGATAAACAGAGCCGATATCGAAGTTCAAAGTGGCAACTATTCTTCTTGGAAGCTAAATTTCGATCGACAGCAGGAACATGAGGAAAAAACAAACGAACGTTTGCAAAAAGACATCGGAAGGCTGCAGCATTCTTCAAAACGTTCAGCCAATTGGTCTAATCAAGTAGAGGCTTCCAAAAATGGTACTACGAATTCCGGTTCTAAATTGGACAAGGGGTACGTAGGACATAAAGCCGCAAAAATGATGAAACGTGCAAAGAACCTGGAAACAAGGCAAAATAAAGCGATCGAAGAAAAGTCGACGCTGCTTAAAAATGTGGAAAAAACCGAGCTATTACAATTCGCGCCCTTAGAATACAAAGCTAAAGAACTGATTCAGTTATCGGACGTGGCTGTTCAGTATGATGGTAAATCGGTGAATGCGCCAATTAGCTTTAACATCAAGACAGGGGATCGAGTAGTACTTGATGGAAAGAATGGTAGTGGAAAAAGTAGTATTTTAAAACTGATTCTAGGGAAGCCGCTCCAGCATACGGGCACGTTGAACGTTAGTTCTGGCCTTGTCATTTCTTATGTACAGCAAGACACGTCTCATTTAAAGGGAAAGTTATCTGACTTTATTGAAGAAAATGAGATTGATGAACCGTTATTCAAATCCGTCTTACGCAAGATGAATTTTGACCGTGTCCAGTTTGAAAAAGATATCTCTCACTATTCCGGTGGACAAAAGAAAAAGTTGCTTATAGCTAAAAGTTTATGCGAAAAAGCTCATTTATACGTTTGGGATGAACCACTAAACTTTATTGATGTTTATTCACGAATGCAAATTGAAGAGCTTATTAAAAGTTTTAATCCAACCATGGTTTTTGTTGAGCATGACCAGACATTCCAAGAAGAAGTTGCAACGAAAGTAGTTGCCTTATAGTTTTGCTTTGCTTCGTTATAGTTAGGCCGATATGATGGCACATTGCGTAAGATTATTTCAAAGACAGCTGACGGAAAAATGAACTGCACCCCAATAGTTAGGCACCATCTAACAAATCGGGGGTGCAGTTTTTTGTCCAAATTTAATTTATAATTAAAAAAAGTGATCGATCAATATCTGCCAGAGATTGCTGTATGAATGAAAATTCATGTCGGGTGACAAAAACATAATCCGAATGAAGTCCGCGATCATATTCCGGATGGAACCGGATGGAGGGAAGAAGGGGATAAATTTAACTTATAAAAAACATAACGAAAAATAGAGCTGTATAATGTTTGATGTCGGAGGACAAGAACATCTGTACAACGCGGGTCGCATAAACAGCGGCTTTTTTGTTTTTTGTATAGAAGTTCTTGTCGCCAGCTCAAGACAAGAACTTCTATACAAAGCCGTATTAGGACAAGAACTTCTATACAATCCCGTGATCCCAGGAATGCACGATTTATTAAGCTAACGGAGAACGAGAGCTTAAAGAAGAGATGGGCGACTGACGAAGGGACGATGACATGAGTAACGTAATACGATTGATTCAAGATGCTAAGACACTTAAAAACTGTGAAGTGAATCCTACATCGGGTTTACCAATACTCCGTCCTTCTCATGTGTTGCCACCCGATCTAAAGGAATTTTATGAAGTATGCGGTGGTAAGCTGCTTTTCAATGATTCTGATTTTTCCTATCGTGTACTCCCACCAATGGAGTTTAAATCGGCCAATTTAGAAATTCTTGGTGAAGAAGTGGAGGATGACATAACCAACGATTGGTACACAGTCGTTGATTGTGGGAATGGTGATTTTATAACAATCGATTTGCACCCTGAACGTCTCGGAAGGTGTTACGATAGCTTTCATGAAACACATGGTTTGGTGGGGGATACACCGATTATCGCGTTGTCATTCACAGAGTTGTTACAACAACTTCTTCAACATAAAGGGAAACTAATTTATTGGTTAGACGAGAATTTTAAAGCTTTAGGTGACGCATACGATAAACGGTGAAGAGCATCTGAGCTTACAATAGATTCGTTGCGTGGCGAGGAAAAACTCATTAAGAACAAGGCTTTTAATCTCCTTACAGACATATGTACAAAATTCTGGACCAGATGAGCTTACGATTGCCCAAGTTGTGGTCGATGGATCCTTTTGGAATGCGTCATACACACCTAGTTCTACTTTGGAACGATTCGGTAGTTCAACG
>NZ_JBANSP010000043.1:0-37296 GCF_037167145.1 Paenibacillus sp. YIM B09110
TTTGACTTGCTCAAAAACATTTTATTGCTTTAGTTCAGAAGCCGAAGCTTCTTAACTGGCAGTTTCGCTCGTTGTTCAGTTTTCAAAGAACAATCACTTGTCTTTCGTGTCCGGCGTGTGTTTCTCTCGGCCAGAAATAGAATATACCATGGCTCGTCCTATTTGGTCAAGCTTTTTTAAAAACTTTTTTAACCTGAAGCAAAATCAATTGAATCGTTCATTTCGCCTTTCTCATCTTAATACTTTCTTTACTGAATTTCAACTCCCACAAAACAAATGATTATTTTTTGCGGCATAGTTATCCCATATGAGCTTTTATGATATAGGAACAAACCACCGACGTGTGATATACTGCAAAGCAAATATAAAGCTTTGGAGGCATAAACGATGAAGATTTTTGTTATTCTTTCCTTTAATGAAGAAGACGGTATGGAGAATGTATATGTAGGTACGGATGAAGAGAAAGCTCTTTCCTTCAAACCTGAGGACTTCGACAATTGCGATGCCCTATTCGTAGAGATCTGGGATGAAAGCGGCAAGACAGATGATTTCCGACTAGAACATGAACTTGCAAACGAACCTGTAAGCGAGTAATAAAAATGCAACCTTTTGTCCACGCTCGCCGTCTAGTTGTTGAAAAATAACTGCGAGGGGACTACATAATGACTTACAACAACAAGAAGTGGACGAAGCTTACAGCGATTATTATCGCATGCTCCATTGTTATGGCAGGCTGCGGTACGAATTCCAATGATTCTTCGAACACCAACAAAAGTAACAACGCCAGCAACAATGCGGTGAGCGAATCGAATTCCAACAGTAACGTAGCGGCAAACGACACTGCATCGGACGCGCCTGATTCGGATGCATCCATTTCCGAAAGCGATACTCCTGCTTCTGACGTACCGGAGCTGGGAACTGCTACTGATAAACCTACGGAAACACCAACAGTGGAAGAGAATGCAACTAGCCCAACGGCTAAACCAACGGCCAAACCGACAGCGAAGCCAACAGCCAAACCAACTGCTAAACCAACGGCTAAGCCGACAAATAAACCAAGCGCAACAGCTAAGCCAACTCAGAAGCCAGTCGCTACACCGAAGCCAAAGCCATCTGAGAAGCCCGAAATATCCGTTAGCGTTTCTGATATCATTGCCAAGATCACTGCAGATGTAGAATTTTCTCGTCTCGCAACAGCAGAAGGCGAGCTCGTTAAGGACATCTACGGTATTGATGCCGAAAAGCTTCTAACCGAAGGCGTATTCATGCAAGCCATGATGAATGTTAAAGCAACTGAGCTTGTTGTCGTGAAGCTTAAGTCCGATAAAGACTATGCTACTGTGAAAGAAGCGTTCGATAACCGCGCAGCCAGCATTATCAAAACATTCGAAACGTACTTGCAAGATCAATACGAGGATGCAAAAAACTATCAGATCATTCGCAACGGCAATTACGTTCTGTTCTCCATATCGCATGACCAAAAAGCGATAGCGACCATTTTCAACGAATTTTTCAAATAAGCTCGATGAACGAACAAAGGCTCTGGCCATTATGCCAGAGCCTTTACTTTTTGCTATACGGCTACTCTAAAACAAAAAGAGCCCTACGGCTCTCCTGTCATCGACCAACTATTAAAGCAGCTTAGACTCCACTTGTTCAATCTTGGCGCAAATGTCCTGCTGCCATTCCATGTCCCCGCTATCGTGAGCAACAAAGGCAAGCGACTTCAAACAATCCAGCTTGAACACCAAGTCAAAATTAACGGCTAAGCAATGATCGAGCTCCAGCTTCTCTGCCTGCGTGAGAATATGATACCCGCCGAGCCGCTTTGCTTTGTGCGTAAGCTCTGCGAGACGGCGATGTACGGGATGTATGCCGATCAGAGAGCATCGCCTCCTTCTTGTTGCATGTTCTCACCGAGCTACGTTGCATGTACACGGGTGATTGCCCCTATTATTTCCGTTTTCAAGTGTCTGCAAACCGTGCTCGCACAATCGTTCATAAAAGACTAAATAATTACATACGAATATCCGTTCGTGACAACCAGTTGTCATTTAGCCTGCGATATAATACCGGCATAAAGCATGTACGAGGAGGCGCTGCGCATGAGATATATCGTCTTTGATTTGGAATTCACGGTGAATCGCAAGCAGCAATACTTATCCGAGATTATCGAGATTGGCGCGATCGAGCTTTATGAGGATGAGAACGGGGTTGCTTTTATGACTGACCTATTCCAAACCTACGTAATGCCAGTCCGCGAAACTACGCTCACGAAGATGACTCTGGACTTTACCGGTATTACGCAGCAGCAGATCGATAACGCCCCTAATTTCGCAACTGCCGTCGAGCAGTTTAGGGACTGGCTTGGCGGTGAGGATTATTACCTATGCGCTTGGGGGCCCGATGACAAAATACAATTCGTCCGTCAATGCCAAGCTGCCGGTCTCGAGATAAGCTGGATTCGCAACTACAACGATATCCAACTGCAGTTCACCAGGCTGCAAGGCGGAGATGTCGGACAACGGATCAGCCTTAAGAAGGCGTTAAGGCATGCCGATATAACCATGCTCGGCAAGCATCATAACGCCCTGGACGACGCCTTCAATACGGCCAAGCTATTTGTTCGCGTGAAACCACAGCTTGTTCTCGAATTGAACAATGCCGCCGAGGACTCGCTCAACATGACCAAGATCGTATACTCCTCGGGCGACGACGATAATAAGCCATTCAGCCAGCTGGCTCAATTGCTCGGTATGGTAATCTAGCGTCTACTCCCCATATGCTCGCCATTGCACTTCACATCAGTTAGTACATATCCGTCCACGCGTGCAATTGCTGCTTCAAGGCGTCTCTCGCTGATTGCGGCTCGATAACCTCGGCCGCCGGTCCGTATTGCAATACCCACTTCATAAATTCCTTTTCATTGTTCACTGTCACTTCGAATAGGAGTGAGCCATCCGGCAGATCCTTCATGCGCGGTTGCACGAATAGCTCCTCCTCCTTGATGTACCTCGCTATCTCAGCCGAGAAGCGTACCTTAAACACAGTATTTTTGTCACCGCGATCGATCGACCACGTGTTTTTCAAATATTTCCGAATGTTGAATCGGCTCTTATCGAATCTTTGTTCGGTTAACGCGACATTCATGAAACGACTAATTCGGAACGTACGAATGTCCTTTTTCAAATGACAATAACCAATCATATAGAAACGTTGATCGCGCGGCACAAGATAATACGGGTCAATTCGCCTCTCCGTCGTTTCGTTGCGGTACTGCGTATGATAGACGGTGTCGATAGACCGCTGCTCGAGTGCTGCTTGAAGAATCGGCTGCAGCAGGTTTTTGCTCTCCTTGCGATAAGCCGGCGTACCCATCTGAATGATGTCGGCTATGCTCTCCATCATGCTGTTCTGCTGCGACTTCTCCTTCTTATGCGTCGCCATCACCTTATCGTAAGCCGTATCGAAACCGGGCGGAAGTTTATCTTTATCCAGCACTGAAGGGAGCAGCGAGAAAACAAGCGACTCCTCCTCCGAGAAATCCAATGGGTACATAAAAAACTTGCCTAGAAATCGGTACCCCGTTCCTCTGCCGTCGTTAGTCAACGGTGCGATGTGATCGATTAACTCCAAATCGCGATATACGGTTCGAATCGTAACATTGCATTTCAGCGCTAGATCAGCGGCTGTAATACCGGGGTTCGTCTGAATCGCGTTAATCATATTGAACACTCGAATGATTTTATCTACCATACTGATCTCCTCGTTCTATCAGATTCATAACCTATTCTAGCATACAGTCTATGAATGCCGTGGGAAAAAATGCTAATTGTCGGATGAGAACAATATCTGGCAGACTGTTAAATCTACAGAAAAACCAAATACCCCAATCTCGCTGCAGCAGCTAAAATTGGGGTATTGGACTAAGCTATGTTAAACCATAATTTTGCACATATCGTTGGTGAACTCGACCGGATCCTGGATCGGCAAGCCTTCGATGAGAAGCGCTTGATTATAGAGTAGGCTTGTATATAGGCCCAGCTTCTCTTTGTCGGTTTCGAACGCTGACTTCAGCTTCGCGTAGATTTCGTGATTCACGTTAATCTCCAGCACCTTGTCTGCTTTCACATCTTGGCCGCTAGGCATCGCTTGGAGCACCTTCTCCATCTCAATCGTAACCTCGCCCTCAGCGGACAAGCATACCGGATGGGATTTCAGACGTTTCGAAGCTTTGACCTGCTTCACCTTATCCGTCAGCAGGCTCTGCATGTAAGCGAACAGCTCCTTGCTGTCGTTCTCTTCCGCTTCGTTCTTCTCGTCCTTGACATCGGCCTCGATGCCCAGATCGCCGCTCGATACGGACTTGAACTCTTTGTCCTTGTATTTCGCAATAATTTTGATTGCGAACTCATCGATATCGTCGGTGAAGTACAGGATCTCATAACCTTTGTCGGATACAAGTTCCGTCTGCGGAAGCTTCTCGATGCGCTCGATCGATGGGCCAGTCGCATAGTAAATATACTTCTGATCTTCCGGCATTCTGGAGATGTATTCATCCAGTGTCACTTGTTTCTTCTCTTTGGAAGAGTAGAACATCAGCAAGTCCTGCAGGTCGTCCTTGTTCATGCCATATTCATTGTATACGCCGAATTTAAGCTGTCTGCCGAAAGACTTATAGAAGCTTTCATACTTCTCGCGTTCTTCCTTCAGCAAGCTTTGGAGCTGTGACTTGATCTTGTTCTTAATATTCTTCGCAATAAGCTTCAACTGGCGGTCATGCTGCAGCAGCTCGCGGGAAATATTAAGCGACAGGTCCTCGGAATCGACCATCCCTTTCACGAAGCTGAAATAGTCCGGCAGAAGATCCGCGCACTTGTCCATAATAAGTACGCCGTTGGAATAGAGCTCAAGCCCTTTCTCGTATTCCTTCGTATAATAATCGAATGGCGTGTTCTCCGGAATGAATAGAATCGCATTATACACGACAGCGCCATCTGCGCTCACATGGATATGCTTAAGCGGCTTGTCGAAGCCGTAACGCTTCTCGAAGTAGAAGTTCTCGTAGTCCTCGGCTGTCAGCTCGTTTTTGTTGCGGCGCCAGATCGGCACCATGCTGTTGACGGTCTGCTCCTCTTGGTACTCCTCGAACTCGTTCTCGCTGCCTTCCTTCGGACGCGACCCCTTGATGTCCATCTTAATCGGATAACGAATGAAGTCCGAATATTTCTTAATAACGGAGCGAAGGCGATACTCTTCGAGGAATTCATCGTAGTTGTCGTCTTCGGTGTTTGGCTTGATTGTCAAAATAATATCCGTACCAACCGTTGCTTTCTCGCCTGCCTCAATCGTATAACCGTCCGCTCCCGTTGACTGCCATACAAAAGCCTCGTCGCTGCCGAACGTGCGGGAAATAACAGTAACTTCATCGGCTACCATGAATGCGGAATAGAAGCCTACCCCGAACTGACCGATAATGTTATGGCCGTCCTTCGCTTCATTCTCTTTCTTGAAGGCAAGCGATCCGCTCTTCGCGATAACGCCGAGATTGTTCTCCAAGTCTTCCTTCGTCATGCCGATCCCCGTGTCCGAGATCGTCAGGGTACGGCTCTCTTTGTCTGCCGTTACTTTAATGAAGTAATCTTCTTTGTTGAACACCAGACCGTCGTCGGCTAGTGCTTTATAGTACATTTTATCAATCGCATCGCTGGCATTCGAAATCAGTTCCCGGAGGAAAATTTCTCTCTGCGTATAGATGGAGTTAATCATCATCTCCAGCAGTCGTTTCGATTCGGCTTGAAATTGCTTTTTCGTCATTTAATGAAATGCTCCCTTCCATTCTTTCTTTCGCTTCTTAGCACTCAATCAATAAGAGTGCTAATTCTTCCTTTTATATACCACAACTGCTTTTTCGATGTCAATACGAATGCGGTAATTCCGAGCTAGGCGTTAGCTTGTTCCTTCTTCAATTTCTTGCCGAACATCATGCGCAAAGACAGCATCAGCAATGGAAGTCCGAAGGCAATGGGCAGGGAGATTATCGGCCAATACTGCTCCAAATATTCCATGGCACGGAAGTGATCCTCTACGATCCAGTAGCCGAAAATACCGAGAATAAGGCTGGCTGGAAAAATCATCGTTTTGCTTTTCTTAAGACCCAATATTCGAGCCGCGCTGACATAGGTACCATAAATGCAGAACATGACCATGAACAGCATCGACAATGAATAGCAGGCGATCATAATCATTTCATACCGTTGCAAAAAATTGCCGATATGGGCATTGCGGGCAAGCTTCATGCATGCGAGCGTATATTGACCCGTTACTTCCGCAGATAGCGCAGCTGCCTCTAGTATCGCCCAGATCGAAATCATAATGCCGCTCACAACGATTCCAGCCATCCCCAGCCTTCCGCCGCGCTTCTTCACATCTTTGACGAAAGGAAACAGCAGCGCCGCCAGCATCGTAGACATGGCCCAATCCGAATCAAAATGCAAACTGGCCTGAGCCGTGCGCGGAAACCCGTGCTCCAGCACCGGCAATAGGTTTAGAATATCGAATTCATTCAATGAACCGATCATGATCATTACGTTCAGCAGGAATATAAACAGCAGTCCAACGAGCGCAAGTCTTGCCATTACTTCAAGACCGTAGTAGCAGCCGGCTGCACCGACAAGCAGGGATGCTATGACGAACAGCGAGATGGGTGCCTCCGGCAAAAAATATTCTTGAAGATGATAGACGAACGTTATCATGACAGGACCGATCGCCGCCAAGTAGAAGAGGAAGATGAGCAGCGCTACGAGCTTTGCGAACCATTGACCAAGCAAAGCCCTTCCAAGTCCGATAAAATCCAAATCCGGCGTCTTCTTAATAGCAAGGTACGTGAGGTACATCATGACGATGCCTTGCAATGTTCCGATCAGCGTAGCGATCCACATATCTTGACCAATGCTTCGCGCAAGCACGCCTTCCGTGACGCCAATTGCTTTGACGAAGATCAGATTGACGATCATGGCGATGAACATGCCGTTCGAAATTTGAATTTTGGTCATCTGATCCCCTTTCTGGCCGCCTTAACCACTGCCGTCTTTATCGTCGTATGGACCTCAATGCTCGTTCCTGCTTCGGAGAATGTCTCGTCCCAATTAGAACTTAATTGTTTCCACTCCATGGGGTAGTGATTACGGAATACGTCGCCGAACTTCAAGAAGTCGGAGCGGTATTGCTTCTGGGCTTTCCCAATGACATCCTCAATCTTAGCCTTCATCTGCTGCTTCAGGTGCTCCTCCATCTCTTTCCGCAATACGGTTACCGATTCGCTGCAGCCGTTCTCGACGATATCCGCTTTCGAATTCAATCGTATATGGAAAAATGGCCGATCGTCCTTAAGCGTCGGTTTCACCTGCAAATCCGCTTCGTCAAATTCTACCGACATGTACCCCTTGTTATCAAGGCAAGGAACGACTTCGATTCCGCTCTTCAACCGCTCTAGCAAAAAGAGCAGCCCCCTCGTCTCCTTCACGTTCAGCCAACCAACCATGCTGTCTCCCTTGAAGGCAGCCGCTCCCGCCAGTTCGACTTGCATCAGCGAGCCGTGCTGCTCCGGCTTCTTATTAGAGATGCCGCGCGGGACAAGCGTAAGCTTAGCAATGACGGGGTTAGTGGAACTGCTAAGGAACGACTCCTCCAAAATCATCATGTTCGTCCCTGGCGCTTGTCCGACAACATCATTATCGCGAAACAGCCGATCGACCGCTTCACCAGGCACTACTGCAAGTCCTGTAATCGTGGAAATCAGTTCGCCCGGTTCGTCAGGCGTGACCGCCACCCACGTATTCATGCGCAGCTCGTGATTGCGGGTGAAGAAATCGACCATATCCGAAATGCCTCGTTTCGCATATTTCTCATTCATGACAATGAGAAAATTATGCGCCCAGTACACTCTCCTGGAGGTGAATCTCCCCAAGTTGCGAATGGCTTCGAATATCGTTCTCCCTTCGCTGCTGACCGAATAGATCGGCTCTCCCGTTCCTCCTGCCGGCGCGCCCGTCTGCCCTCTCGCATCGGCAGGACGGATAATCTGCACGGACAGCTTCACTGAACCCGGTGCTTCTCCCACATCTAAACCGACAGCCGTCACAAGCGCCAGCTCATTGATTTGCCGTTGCCCCATGCATGAAGTAAGCAGCAGCAGGACGACCAGCACTAGGAATTGCTTCATTACTCGTTGCATCATTATCATTCCTTTGGTGGCTGCGGCATCATATCATTAGCCATCCGTTTGCTGTCCTGCGCGAAGCCGGGGCGCTGATCCAGCATCCATAGCGGCATCCTAAGCAGCATATCGCGTTGATCCTGCGGGCGGAACGGACTGGCAGGCGTCATGTACGATTCACCGAAGGAGCGTATGGACAGCGCGTGCAGCAGCAGCGCGAAGAACATCGTCGCGAAGCCAAGCAAGCCGAACAGGCCTGAAGCGAGCAATAGCGGGAAACGTACAATCCGTATTGCGAGAGACGAAGAATAACTCGGGATCGCGAAGGACGATATGCCTGTAATCGCCACGACAATAACCATGAACGGCGATACGAGTCCAGCCTGCACGGCAGCTTGTCCGATAATAAGCGAGCCGACGATACTGACCGCTTGTCCGATCGGCTTCGGCATGCGCAGCCCCGCTTCCCTCATCAATTCGAAAGCAAGCTCCATAATAATCGCCTCCAGCAGCACAGGGAAGGGGACGACCTCGCGGCCGGATGCTATCGTCAGCGCCAGCGAAGTCGGAATCATCTCATGATGGAACGAGACGAGCATGACATAGAAGGAAGGGAGCGTGAGGCTTATCAAGAAAGCCATGTAACGCACGAGTCGGAAGAAGGACCCTACCCAGTACCGGTTGTAATAATCGTCCGGTGCTTGAAAGTATTGCCAGAAGAAGGTCGGAACAACTAAGACGACAGGCGTATTGTCAACGAATATGGCGACTCTTCCTTCAAGCAATGCGGAAGCTACCTTATCCGGACGCTCGGTACTCTGTATCGTATTGAAAGGAGACAGCGGCGAGTCCTCGATCAGCTCCTCGATATTGCCACTCTCTAGAATCGCGTCGATACGAATATGTTCGAGCCTCTTCATCACTTCATCGACAAGGCCCTCCTTCACCAAATCATCGATATAAGCGATATTTACGTCCGTTCGGGTACGCGTGCCGATAACCATGCCTTTAATCCGCAAATTCGGATCTTTAATGCGCCTTCGAACTTGTGTCGTATTGATGCGGATACTCTCCGTGAAGCCGTCCCTTGGACCGCGCACATTGTTCTCAGAAGACGGCTCCTCGACGTTCCTCTCTTGCCAGCCCTTCGTGCATACGATAATAGCTTCATCCAAGCCATCAACGACGATAAGCGTGTCACCCGACAATACACCCGATATCCCGCTCTCAAGGCTTGGACACTGCTTAGCCGATGCGTTGTACAGAAAGTTTGAGATGACCGATTCGGCAGTCTTATAGTCGCTAGGGTCCAAGCGGAGCTCATTTCCGGTCACGACCAGTGTCCTTAATATCATATCAATGACCGACATATCTACCATCCCATCTAGAAACCAGCAAATTGCCGGATGGTCACGATTGCCGCATAAGTTGATCTCTCGTCGCTGAATATCCTCGCTTTGCCCTAGAATCTCGTCGAACAAAGCTGCATTAGCCGACAAAGATGCAACGAAAGGCCCTTTCAGCTTATCTTGTGCAACTGACAATATCGCCACCTCCTAGCTTGATCGTATACCTTGTATATCATTGGATTACAATAACGAGGTCGAATGACAGAATACTGAATGAGATACAGAAAGGAGCAGCAAGCTTGAACCTCGACTTCTATCACTCGTGGCTCTACCGTCATCTCATTAACACGGAATGGTTCATGTGGGTCATCGTTTATGTCGTACTCGGCATCAATATATTGCTGCCGTTGATTGTCTGGTACGCGATGCGCGGGAAAGAGATTTTACGCAGCTATCTCAAGCATAAGAAACAACAGCATTAATCTCGTTCCCGCCCTAAATATTTTCCCACGATGAAGGGATTATTATCCGCTTTTTCCATACGAACCCTGCAGGGAGCATAGCAAAGGCGCGAAGCATGAGCTTCGCGCCTTAATTAGGCTACTATTGTATACAGCCAGGTTAGCTGGCAATACCATAAGAACACCTCTTTGTTGATGCTTTTTTTCGTATATAAATTCCAGATCGAGTGAAGAAACCCAGAGCCTATCACTAGCAGGAATGCCGCACCTACCATTAATAACCTCAACCTTTTCCCTTAAAATGCCGTCCAGACCATCGTAGCATCTGTTTATGTCGATTGACTATCGCTATTTTTTTCGGTTATCTATCTAAAATAAAAAAAGCAATCACTGCCCGCTACTCGCTTAAGCGGGGTGACTGCTTCATCTCGCCCTCATCCTCGTACCAAGGATTTAGGTGGATTAATACCTCTTCCACATCGTCATGCTGCTCCATAATGAGCGACTTAATTTTTCTAGAAACGTCATGTCCTTCTTGAATGCTAAGCTCGGCGGGCACACCTACGCGAACATCAATCATAATGTACCGTCCATGCTCCCTAGCGCGCAGCCGATCGATCCGCTTCACCTCGACTACGGAAAAGACGAGTTCCTCATACTGGTCCAGCTTTTCCGAAGAAACCATCTTGTCCATAAGCACATCGATAGCCTCGCGTCCCATGTCTACCGCAAGCTTCAAGATTAATGCAGCTACAATCAGTCCGGCAACGGGATCGCCATACATAAGGAATGGAATTCCATAATGATCGCCGATTAATCCCGCTCCAATACCGACAACAGCCGCTATCGAAGCATACACATCGGCCAAGTGGTCGTATGCGGTGGCGAGCAGACTCTTGTTATTCGTACGGCGACCAAGACGAATGCAATACATATACAGCCACTGCTTCCAAATGAACGATACCGTTGCCGCAATCAGCGCTATGAAGCTTGCTTCCGCGGCTGGATGGAACATCGACTCTACAGAATGATACCCAATATACAGAGCTGCAATGAGCATGATCACGGCAACGATGGCCGATCCGATTACCTCTGCTTTCCCGTGTCCGTACGGATGATCAATATCTTGGGGCTTCTTGGCGATAACGGTTGCGCTTAATGCCGCCGCTGCGGCAACGACATCGCCTGCGTTATGTATGCCGTCAGCTATTAGTACCTGGCTGCCTGCCAGTACGCCTACAATTAGTTTAATTGCTGTTAGAAACAGATTGCTAATCAGGCTGATTAAGATCGCTGCTGTTCCCGTTTGCCTGGCCTGCTTCTCCATCGCTATCCCCTTCTGTCCGCGTTCCTTGTCTATCCTCTTTCAATACCTGATCCATTATACAAACAACCATTCATGTGGGTCTAGAGAAACAGTTTTGCAGCGAATAAGAAGTTTTAAGGTCGTACAATAGACTTTGAAGGCTCTAACTTTGTTGCTCCGGCGCAACTTCTATCATTTCTTGTCGAGATTGGATTACATAGCGCGTATGCGCATAACGTCATATGAAATGGTTATCCTAAAAAATGCCATGGCGAATTTACCGATAGAACGCATGTAAAGCGGGGTGAGCTTATCGATATACAAGATGATCTGGTCAATCACTTAACGGAGCTTCGCAAAAGGCTGCTCATCGTGCTCGGCTGCTTCGTCGTTGCGATGAGCGGAGGTTTGTATGTATCGCCGGGCATACTCCGTTACATTAAGTCGGGGCCTACGGCCAGCGCAGTCGAATGGAATGTATTCTCGTTCACGGACGGCTTGTTCATCTATTTGCGCTGCGCCTTCATCTTCGCCTTATTGTTCACGCTGCCGGTCCTTCTCTACCAGGCATGGGCATTCGTAAAGCCCGGACTGAAGGAGTCCGAAGCGAGGGGAACGCTGGCTTATGTGCCCGTATCGTTCATGCTCTTCCTTATGGGCATCTCATTCAGTTACTTCCTTGTATTCCCGATGATGCTGAAGTTCATGATCGGGATGAACCAGAACGTCGGTGCTGTGGAGACGTACGGCATCGATCGTTATTTCACCTTTCTGTTCAGCGTCGTATTCCCGCTCGGAATCGCCTTCGAGATGCCGCTCATCATCTTGTTTCTGACAAGACTTGGGCTGCTGACACCGCAGCGGCTGCGAAGCGTACGCAAGTATGCTTATGTTGGACTGGCTGTTGTCGGAGCGTCCATCTCGCCGCCCGACTTCGTCTCCCACTTGTCCGTCACCGTACCGTTGCTGCTGCTCTTCGAGATCAGCGTTCTTGTTTCCTGGCGATTCTCCAGAAGGATTGCCCCTGTCCCATCCGGAACGTAAGAATGAACCATTAATGTCCACTTCCATGCCATGCTTAGGCATGCACTAAAGGAGAGTATTCACATGTTCAACAACATCGGCGTTTCAGGGCTCGTTATCATTCTCGTCATCGCGCTGATTGTCTTCGGCCCGGCCAAGCTTCCTCTGCTTGGGCGCGCCTTCGGCGATACGCTGCGCGAATTCCGCAGCTCGACACGCGGCATCGTGGATGACGACGGAGCCGCTTCAGCTTCGGATCGCAGCAAGGATGACGTGCAGAAGCTGTTATAGCTTTCGTTGTGCTAATAAGAAGGCCGCTCCCGCGTAGCTGCGAGAGCGGCCTTCTTCTGTATGTTCGCTCGCGGACTTAGACGAGCATGCCTCCCTTCTCCCTGTACTTCATTATGCCTTCCGCCGTGCGATAAGCGAGCGCTCCAACCGTAGCTGTCGGGTTGTAGCCGGCATTTTGCGGGAAGGAGCTTGCCCCCATCACGAAAACATTCTCGGCATCCCACATCTGGCAATAATTATTAGTCGCCGAATCGGCAGGCGAAGCGCCCATGATAACGCCGCCTGTATTATGCGTCGATTGGTAGCTCATAATCTCGTAAGGCCCAAGCTCCTTCAAATAGTCGATCTTATCCGCGCCCATTTCTTTCAAAATACCCGAGCATTTCTCCGCTAGAAACTTCGCCATCTCGCGGTCTTGATCCTCGAAATCGAAGGTAATGCGAATAAGCGGATCGCCGAACGCATCCTTGTAGGTCGGGTCGAGATCGAGAAAATGATGCTTGTACGCCATCGACGAGCCTTGTGTCCCGACACCTAGCGTACGATTCGCATAGTAGACGGACTTGGCTTTGAAGTCCGCCCCCCATGACGGCGTACCCGATGGCGTCGTATTGTTCTGAATCGGCCGCGCCCCCGTTTGGCTAAGCGAGATGACACCGCCATGGATGAACTTAAGATCGGAATGGTCGAAGTTGTCGCCATTGTAATCGTCGATCGATACGCCGAGCGCCCCAGCGCCTGCGAATGTGTTGAACTGCTGCTTCTCGAAGAAGCCGGCGGCGCTGCCTTTAATAACCTGATACGCGTAATTGCGGCCGATTGCCCCTGTTCCCGTAGAAGGATCGTACGGCTTGCCGAGGTTCGACATGAGCAGCAGCCTTACATTATTGAACACATAGCTCGTCATGACAACGATGTCCGCCGGCTGAATAATATCCTCGCCTGTCGTTACATCCGTATACATGACGCCGGTTGCTTTGCCCCCCTTATGTAGAATACGACGTACGCTGGAATGCGTTCGAATCTCGAACTTGCCTGTTTTGTTCGCTACCGGGATAACCGTTACAACCGGATCAGCCTTCGCTCCATACTCGCACCCGAACCGCTCGCAGTAACCGCAATACTGGCAGGCTGCCCGCGAGATGCCGTCCGGGTTGGTGTAGTCCTGCGATAGATTGGCCGAAGGCATCATATACGGCTTCAGCTTAAGACGGCTAGTCGCTTCATGGAACATCGTCATCGCTGGCGATTTCTTCATTGGCGGCGTCGGATATGGATTGCTTCGTTTCCCGCCAAGCGGGTTTTCCTCGCCCGAGATGCCGGCCGTCTTCTCGAATTTGTCGAAATACGGTTCCAGCTCGTCGTAGGTAATTCCCCAATCCTGAATCGTCATTTCGGCTGGGATTTTGTTTTTCCCGTACCGCTCGATCGTCTTGCTTCGAATTTGAAAATCATACGGCAAGAAGCGGTACGTCTGCCCGTTCCAGTGTACGCCGGAGCCGCCAAGCCCGTCTCCGAGCAGGAACGAGCCGTATTGCCGCATGGGCAGCGCGCGGATTTTCTCGTTACTGCGGAACGTAATCGTCTCCTTGGATAAATCCTGCATCATCTCGTAACGCAGGGCGTAACGCAGCTCGTCATGAACCATGTAATAATCTTCGGTCTTCCGTTCTTTGCCCCGTTCCAGTCCAACCACATTCAAGCCTTGCTTCGTCAGCTCGGATGCGATAATGCCGCCGCCCCAGCCAACCCCAACGATGACGACATCGGTCTTCGGTAATGTCTTGGCCATATCCTATGATCCTCCTCTATATGCAGTCGCAGATGTTAATGACTCACCAAGTGATCTTGCAGACTGCTCGGCTCGATTTTCGTAAATTCTTTTTCGATAACATCGACATAGCCCATCTGATTGCCCGGGTAATTACGCATCTTCCAGCCGCCCATATTGGCATTGCCTCCATAAAGCGGATCACTGTACGCGCCTTCAAGCGTACTGCTTCGCAGCATTTTGAAGAAGCTGCTCGCAGAGATCGTAGTCAGCTTCAGCGTATCGGCCTCGAACGCTTTCAGCACCTCATCCTGCTGCTCCGGTGTCAGCTTCACGAAGCGCAATTGGTATTGCTGCTGGCTATAGTTCTCCAGCTCCCGAAGCCCGATCTCGAATATTTCGCGGCGCTTCAAGCGGCCCTGATAGCCTTGTTCCTTCTCTCCTCCGTAAAATGGCGGGGACATGTAGTCACGGCTGTTGAAGCCCCACTCTCCGGCAAGCTGGTGGTCGAGGAAAAAAGCGATGCCAAGCGACTTAGCTCCAGGACCGGTGTCATCCTCGGGAAATATACGTTCCATCGCGCTGTCGGCAATTTGGTACTGCTCTTGGGTGAAGAACATGAGCGCCTGATTGTAGTTTTTCGGAGTAGCCGTCTGTTCGCCGCTTGGCTTACCCGGCGTAGTCTCCTCCGTCGTCTTCGGCTTAATCAGCGTGCCTAATGCTCCACCGACGACAAGACCCCCTAGCGCATAACCCGAGTTAACGAGAAACCGGCGGCGAGAGCTGCCGTCCACCGTCTTATTACCTGCTGCCTTCCGTTGATCGTTCTGTACCAATACTTGCACCTCCTGGTAATTGGTTTCTTAAAATATAGGAAAGTGTATCGTTTCACCCCAATACATACGCCTATATTTCTCCGGAATGAAACGCGCTGCGCCGCCAATGGACGGCGTCAACTGTTTCACCTTGATCCCTTTTATTATTTTCCAACAATCCATGAATATTCATTTGATGGAAAGGGTCATTATAAAGGCAGACCACTCACCTATGGAGGCTGATGATTGAATGACCGTTATGATGACCAAGCTGCTTACCGTGTCTGTTATCGTATTGACCGTTGCCGGTTGCGCCAACAGTATAGCGGACGAACCGAAAACACATGTCCAGTCCGATCACGCCCAGCATACAAAGATGCTTAGCAACCCCGACGTTATCCCGAGCGAGAACGGGCCGAAGCAATTTACGACGAATAAGCAAGGCCATACAAGCAGCGGTATGGGTACTAACGTCTACAGCATGATCGGCAGCTCTGGGCTGAACGCGAGCGGCTTCTCTGCGCATCTCGAGTCAAGATTAAGCGGCGCCGGCATCCCTGATGTTCACGTCTTCGTATTCGACGATACGGTCATTCTTGCTGCCGAGAAGCGCGAGCCTTCCGCTTCGAAATATGATGCCGTGCAGCGCAAGCTGCTCGACCAAACCGAGGGCTTGTCGAGTAAAGGCTACTCGCCGGGCACCGGTCTTGGCGGCATGAACGGTACCGATCACGGCTCGCACGACAATTTGTCGATGGCCGCTAGCCAGATCAAGACGTTCATCGGTGCCGACGTGAAGGTGCTTTCTGTAACCGGACCGCGAGCTGTGCGGGCGATCGAACAAATCCGGGAGGGCGCACTCGCCGACAACATCTCGCCAGCTAGGCTGGCAGCCAGCTTCCGTACGCTGCTTGAGCTCGTGTTGGCCGGCGGCGGGCAGTAATGGCAAAGAGGCCTACCCATGATTGGAGCGATCGCTCCTTCATGGGTGGGCCCTCTTTGTTTGTTGTGGCTGTAAAGTAAAAAAGCGCCAACAGGAGAGTTTAATCCCCCTGCTGGCACTCTATTTGTAACATCCTGCTTACTTCTTAAAAGCCTCGGCAATCGCGGCTGTTCCGTTGGTGCGGCTGATTGGGCCATAACCGAATGCCATCTCGCCGTCGATCGCGTACACTTGGTTCGACTGGACAGCTTTTAGCTTTTTCCATACTTCGCTCTGCTCCCACTCGTCGGAGAGTGCGGCCATCGACTTATCGTTGTAATTGAAGTAGCCGAGGAAAATATGGTCTGGGTTGATTGCGGCTAGACCTTCCAGCGTCAGCTCTACGCCGTCGCCTTCCGCTTCCTTCGGCGGCGTCAAGCCAAGCGGCGCATAGTAATCGCCGGCATATGTCGTACCTTGCAGCCAAATGTTCTTATCACGCACTTGCAGATACGCAACCGTACCTTCCACGCCGTCTAGTTGCTGCTTCGCTTGCTCAACTTGAACGGAAGCTTCATCAATCTTTGCTTTTGCGTTGTCTTCAAGTCCGAGCACAGCGCCGAACTGCGTCATAACGCCCTGCCAATCCGTCCATACATTCGTCTGCTCTTCATCAATAAAGACGGTCGGAGCGATCTGTTTCAGTTGATCGGCAATTTCTTTATTCGTCGCGCTGCCAGCTAGAATGACATCGGGAGCATACTGCAGCAACGCTTCCAGATTCACCTGCGTATTCTCGCCTACGACAGTAACGTCATCGTATTGCGCGACATACGGTTTGTATACTTCCGTTCCGAGGAACGACTGCTTCTCTGTGAAAGGCAGCGTAATCGCGATCGAATCGAGATCGAAATTCATGAGCTCCTGCGTCAAGCCCCAATGAACGAGCGCGACTCTCTTCGGCTGCGCTTCGATCGTCACTTTCTCGCCGCCTGCGCTATCCACTTCTCTTGGATAAGAAGCCTGTCCGGCATCTCCCTCATTAGAAGGGCTGTTGGTCGCTTCGCTTGGCGCATTCGTTGCGTTGCCGCCCTTATTGCCGGTGTTGCCCGCATTGTTCGAGCACGCGCCGACAACCAGCGCCACTAATAAAATGATGCACGCCGTCAGCAGCGGCATATTACGTTTCTTCATTTCAATCTCCCTTTCGATATCGCCTCTTCAGTTGATAGTGATTCTCATTATCATCGTTAATGATAACACTCCACGATCGCTTTTCAAATAGATTATTTCCCGAACCTAGGATGGATTATTTCTGCTCTGTTGCCGCTTCACTTCCGTTGGCGACAGCTCGTAATGTTTCTTGAACAATCGGCTGAAGTAATAAGCATCGGCATAACCCACGCTTCTCGCAATGTCGCGCACGGAGAACGGCTCGTTCATGAGGAGCTCATGAGCAACGCTCATCCGGTATTTTATTAAATAATCTATCGGGCCAATACCCGTGTATTTGCGGAATAAATACGAAAAGTACTTAGCCTTGAGCCCCTGCTGGCCCGCTAAGCTCTCTAACGTGATCGGCTCCATATAATGCTGACGGATATAATCAATCGTTCCCTCCATCATCGGCTGGCTGTCGCTGTTTTGCTGATACCGTTCGAATAAAAGCGCTTTGTTGACCAAGCGATAGAAGAGCGTCTTCTTCTCCAGCAGCTCGATATTGCCAAGACCTGTTGATAGCTTCCGCAGTTGATCCATCATCTGCAGCAGCGCGGCATCCATCTCGATATGCAGCACGTTCACCTCGGACATCACTGAAAGGACAGCCTGTCCAGGAACAGCCGGCATGAAATGAATAAGAAAATATTCGAATTCCTGCGAATGCACAATAATCTCCATATGCCGATTGTAGCCGCCGAGGAACGCCCTGCCTGGTTGCAGCATATAGCTGCTGCCGTCATAGATGAACTCGGCGTCGCCGCGAAGCGCGACAAGCAGCGCGCATTTCTTGGTAGGTTCGTACTTATGGCCCGCATGGTGACCTTCCCCGAGAACCGTCCGATACACGCCGAACAACTCAATTGGCGTCTGCACGAAATATGCGGCCAGATCTTCGTATTTGCTATCCATACAAGCGCCCCTCCCGGATCATGAATGATTAGATTCATTTTACTGTAGAATGATGACTGACTCAACGGCGCTAGCGACTCTTTTATACGGAAAAAAAGCCCGTCATGACTCAGAGTCATAACGGACCTTCGTTCGATGCTTTATTTGGCGAAGCTATGGTGCCCGATCGTTACGATAACGTCGAGGCTGGACCAGAACTCGCCTTTGGATACCTTCGGATTAAAGAAGTAGACCGCATCCTCAATGTTGTTCTTCCCGTTCAAAGCATCCTTCGCGGCACGCAAGGAGCTTTCATTGGGCTTGCTCTTATCAAGCAGACCATTGTGAGCAGGCGGGAATTGCTTGCCGGAATAGATAACGCCCTTGATCGTATCCGGGAAACGGCTGTCCTTGACACGATTCAAAATAATGTTCGCGATACCAAGCTGTCCCCCATAAGGCTCATACCCCGCCTCAACCATCGTAATCTTAGCAAGCAGCATTAAGTCTGCTTCCGTAAACGGCTTAGCAGGTGTATCCAGAATCGAAGGCACGACCACCTTCAGCTTCGTTCCCACCTTAAGTTCGGCTTTGGCATCAATCCCATTGCGCTTCAACAGCTCCGCATTCGTGCTGCCGATTTCCTTGCTAATCTCATCAATTCCGTATTCTTCCGTCGTAACAGCCGGTTGAACCGTTACCAAGTCTAGAATGGCATCCTCTGCATTCCAGTTTACCTTAGCATGCATCAGCTCGGCAGCGTGGCGAAGCGGAACGTAGATTCTTCCTTCCGTCATGAACGGAGCAGCATCCATCATATAGCGGCCGCCGTTGAAATAGACGACGGGAACGCCAATTCCGAATACGATTTTGTCCTTCAATACTGTATGTATCGTTGCTTCCTCGTTGTCTTTGTCCCAGCTTACGCTTGCTCCGAGCAAGTCAGCTATACGGGATACAGGAACATAAAGTCTTCCTTCGTGTGTTCGAACCGGATCGGTCATCTTCATAATCTCGCCATCCAGCTTAATCGTTACGCCTTCCGCAACCGCGCCGTCTTGCGCGGATACAACGGACAGCGGACCGATACAGAGCAACAGCATCGTCAACACCATGACGAGCGTCAGCCTGTTTGTCGGCTTTCCTTCTCTGACCATGAGTACCTCCTGCATAATAAGATTTAGGTCGTGTTCCGACTTACGTCTACTCGCAAGATTATAACACGCTTACATGGCCCGTAGGATTAGGGTTTTCACAGAATTGGGGCATTTGGCTACTTTTTCTTGCCCTTTTCAGCTGCTTTTTGTTCGTTTTCGGCGACTCGATAAGCAACCATTCTACGAATTAAATCGTAGGGCAACGGTTTGCCAAGCGGGAATTGAATCGCCCCTTTCGACACTTTGTAAGCCGACAATTCCTCTAGAAACGGCGGTATTCCGCTTGAAGTCGGGTAGAAGCCGATGTGTTTTTTGTACGCTGCAAAAAAGACCAAACTCCCGTAATGCTTGAAAGCCGGCATCTGATAGCCGATCGTTTCGGCAGCCTCCGGCGCGGCTTCCTTTATGACGCTTCTTAATTGCTGAAGAACGGGCTGCACCTCAGGCGTGAACATGGCAATGTATTCGTCAATCGTTTCATATGCCGCTTTTTTAGCGTCCATAACCTAGCTGCTCCTCTCTTAATAATCAGATACGATCCATTATAGCCATAATGAGGTGAAAGTTAAATTGGAAACAGGTTTTGTATCCCGTTATGCAACGAAAAGGCGGTACAAGGTTATGACCTCATACCGCCTTATCATGCTGCTTCTCTGCCGGACGCTTCTACTTCGCGCCGGCTTTCAGCAATATAGCTTCGATCTCCGTGAAGCCCATCTTCTGAGCATGCTTTAATGGGGAAACGCCGCTGCCGTCTGGAATATTCACGTCTGCCCCGTGCTCGATGAGCAATTGAATCGTCTGCTGCTGTCTTGCATTGCCGTCGTTCAAGATGATCGCTTCCAATAGTGCCGTCCACCCAAGGTTATTGACGTGGTTCACTTCTACCTTCGTTTGCGTCAGAAGCTCCTTGACCACATCCACATATCCGTGCTCGGAGGCGGGGATAAGCGCCGTTCCTCCGAATCGATTCGTGATGGAGGGATCGGCTCCCGCCGCAATCGTCAGCTTCAATATATCCAAATACCCTTCTGCTCCCGCATACAGAAATGGACTATTCCGCATATGATCCTGCAGATTCACGTCCGCTCCCGCTTCAATAAGAGCTTTGGCCGAAGCTAGATCATTATTATAGGTTGCGATCATCGTCGCTGTTCTTCCGCTTGCGTCTTGAACGTCTAGATTAGCGCCCTCCAGAACCAGTTTCTCGATCGTTAGCGAATCTCTGCGCCCCGCTGCTTGAATCAGCCTGTCTTCTACTGACATCGATACACTCTCCTTTTTTTCCGGCGTCTTCTCTTCTTGTACGGCGCAGCTTTGAATGACGAGCATTCCGCTTAATGTTATGGCAATGATCAGCCATTTTGTCATAAAGCCCTCCCTTACTTGAGCGTCACGGTTACGGAGGAAGCTGCGGCAGTTGCCCAGTCGCCGACAGGCGTTACTGCATAAGTCGTTCCGGCAATCAATTTGCCGTTATTCGTTACATCGAAGACGCCCGTTGCGCCCTTGCGGCTCGAATATTTGTAACTTGCCGTTAACACGTCGCCATTCGGTGCTGTCAACGTTACGCTGCGTCCGGAGAACAGCTCATCGCCTGGGTCTTGCGTCAGGGTCACTTCAATCGACGTTTCGCTAATCGCTTGCGCGCCAGCCACTTGCAGCGAGTCGATCGATTTCGCAACGAATGAAGCGCTAGCGATATTCGCCCAGTCGGAGGACACTGTATATTTAACGCCTGGAGTCAGGGTAAAACCATCTGGCAAGCGGAACTTCGGCTCTTGCTTCCCGTCCGTCGATTGCGTGAACGGAACGTACTTCGCGACGATCGGTTCGCCGCCCTCAGGCGTAATAACGACTTGTCTAGCTTGCATGGACGAAATAATTTGATACGTTTGGCCGTTCGCTTGCTCGCGATCGTTGAGAACGAAAGCATTCGCTCCACGGCCGCCGCTGTATGCGGAAATGATGTAGCCGTAGTCGATAACGCCGCTAGCTTTCAGCGATTCCAGCTCGAATGTATCGTTTGTCACTTGGCTCGCTGCCGTCATATTCAGTTTCGTGCCGCTGCCCGCGAAGGAGCCTGCCGCTGTGCCTTTATAAGCTAGGCTGTAAGTTTCTCCCGCCTTCTGGACGGAGGTCGGCACGATATAGGTCGCGATCGAGCCTGTTTTCAATCGTGGCATATTCGTCAAAGTCAGACCGCCGCTGAAAACAAAATCCGTCTGCGCTTTGGCGAACACTTCATCCGCAGCCGTAAGCGGCTTATCGAATGTGACAATCAAGGTGATGGCGTTCAGCGATCTAACGCTCGTAAGCTTGGCCTGCTCGGAAGGAATCGCTTTGCGAGCGGTTTGCAGCAAATATGCTGTTTCGCCACGCGTTGCGATGCTGCTCTCCGCATAGAAGGCGCTCATCCAGTGCTGGACGGATTTGATATCCCGCTGCAGCGCTTTGGATACGACTTGCGACAGCTCGGCATCCGATACTTTTCCTTGCGGGTTGAATGCTCCGTCTTGGGCTTGCATAATGCCAAGTCCGACAAGCTTCGTTGCGTAAGGCGCATACCATGCGTTCGGATTCACATCCGTAAGCTTTGTTGATGCGGTTGTCGCCTTGTTCTCCAAGTCGAACACTTTGTACACCAGAGTAGCCAATTCGGCACGGCTAATTTGTCTATATTCACCCATCGAATGGTCTGCATACCCGTTCATAATACCGAGTTTATTCAATTCCTTGACCGCTGCTTCAATCTGCTGATTGGTAAGCTGCGCAATCGATGCTGCAATATTTGCGACGTTCGTGGCTGCATGTGCTTGTTGCGCAACGACTGGCAATGCTGCTGTACCTAGGGCAGTAACGGTTAAAATTGTAGCGATTTTTTTGGCGATAGGATTCATGTTCATCATTTATTTCACTCCTCTATGGGTTGTTGTTACCTGTAGCTCTAGCATAGAGGATAGAAAGAAACTCCCGAGGGCAAATTGATTAACAAAATATAAACTTCGTCTAATTTTTATCGAAACTCACACGGTGAAGCGATAGCCTGCTCCCCATACCGTCTCGATATATTCCGGATTTGACGGATCGGCCTCAAGCTTCCCGCGAAGCTTGCGGATATGCACCGTAACCGTCGCGATATCGCCGCTGGAATCCATGCCCCAGATTCGCTCGAACAGCTCTGTTTTGCTGAATACGCGGTTCGGATGACTCGCCAGAAATACGAGCAGGTCGAATTCCTTCGTCGTAATCGCGACCTCATCACCCCTAGCGAACACACGGCGCGACGCTTTGTCGATTTGCAGCCCGCGAATGTGGATTTCGTCCTGCTCCGCAGGCTTATTCTTGCCGAGCAGCCGCTCGTAACGCGTCAGATGAGCCTTCGCTCTTGCGACCAATTCGCTTGGGCTGAACGGCTTCGTAATAAAGTCGTCGACGCCTAGATTGAACGTGCGGATCTTGTCGATCTCCTCCTTCTTCGCGGACACGACGAGAATCGGCACTTCCTTCACCTCGCGGATGCGCCGGCATAGCTCGAACCCGTCCAGACCCGGCAGCATCAAATCGACGATGATAAGGCTGTAGTCCTCACCAAGCGCAAGCTTCAGCCCCTCATCGCCGGTGTAGCACAGATCGACAGTGAAGCCGTTGAGTTCAAAATAGTCCCGTTCCAGCTGAGCAATCGTCGCCTCGTCTTCAATGATTAGAATTTTCGTCATTGCTTATGTTGCCTCCTCGTTGGCCAGCCGTTTCAGTTTAATATAAATCGTCGTTCCTGCTCCGAGCTCGCTTGTCGCATGGATGAATCCGCCATGCTCATCAATGATTTGGCGGGCGATCGCCAGCCCTAGCCCGCTGCCGCCCGTCGAGGAATTGCGGGATTGCTCCGCGCGATAGAAACGGTCGAATATTTGAGGGATCGCCTCCTCCGATATCCCTCTGCCGTTATCCTGGAACGCCATCGTGATCCATTCCGAATCGGCATGCAGCGTAATGCTGAACCGTCTCGGCTCGTTAGACATATATTTGATCGCATTATCCACAATGTTGACAACCGTGCGCTTTAATTTTTCCAAATCCACATAAGCAATGAGCGGGCCGGAAGTTTGGTTATCCCACTTGAAAGAAACCCCTTTGTCCTCCAGATCATATTGCAGCTCCTCGATGCTGTCCTCTAGGAAATCGACCATATCCACCGCTTTGAACAAAAACGGCTCTTGATTCAGATCGAGCTTGGAATACAGGAACAGCTCATCGACCAGCTTATCCATGCTCACTGCTTTCGAATGGATGATGTTAACGTACGTCTCCATTTTCTCGGGCGTATTGGCTACGCCGTCCCGAATGCCCTCGATATACCCTTTAATATTCGTGATCGGCGTGCGAAGGTCATGCGAGATATTGGAGATGAGCTCCTTGCGGTTCTCCTCATCCTGCCTGCGCAACTCATTGGACTGCTGAAGCTGCTTCCGCATGCTTTCGAACGCTTCGTTTAATTGGCCGACCTCGTCATTGGAGCTGAGCTCGAGCTTGAACGAGAGATTGCCTGCCTTGATTTGTTCGGCGGAATTCCTTAGCTGATTAAGCGGCTTGATGAAGCTGCGCGTTATCCAGCGGTACAGCAGCAGGTTCGCTATAATAAGTACGCCGATTAGCAAAAGCGACATGACAGGAAGCAGCTTGCGAGTCAGCTCGGCGAACGGACTTCGTTCCCGAATGACGAATACGCTTCCCCGGTCTCCGTCCGAATATTGAAAATCGAATTTCGCATACGCGTAAAATCGTTCACTGATGTTAAAGGTACTTCGAATTTGATTGTTGTTCAGATCATAAGGCGGCAGCGCCTGCTTGAGCTCCGGCTGATTGAACGTCAGCGATTCGAAGATTTGGCTGCTCTCGCGTCTCACATAGAGCCCCGACTTCTCGGCTCTCAGCTTCATGTCGTATTCACGCAGCAATTCCTTGTTTTGGAGCTCGTCGGGATCATTTTTGGCCAAATACTTCAGCTCTTGGAAGATCGACTCTCCCTGCTCCGTCAACGGATTGATCTGATAATGAACCTTATAAATATCGCGGAAGCTCTGAAGATCCCCCGTCGCTGCAATCGTGTAGAGGCTCGCGGTGAGCAGGATGAACAGCAGACTTATGACCAGCATGCCCGTGAAGGACAGCAGCATTTTAATTCGAATGGACATGATTCACCTTCTTAATAACGCTTTTGGATTAGTTAGTGCACATGTTAACACAAGATAGATGCAAATGCCCATATGTAATTATTCAGACGAGATGTGACACCTTTTGGCGTAGTAATCGAAACCGTCATCGATATTTTAATCTTCGTACCTCATATGAGGTGCGACCTGACCGGTCAGATTACGGCGACAGCGGTTGAGTCATTTCAATACACGCACCTCAGTGAGGTGCGACCTGTAGGAGGCTCACTACGACGCGCTACTGCGATATTTCAATCCACGCACCTCAGCGAGGTGCGACTACGTTCGAAGCTGACAGCACATCGTACTATGAATTTCAATCCACGCACCTCAGCGAGGTGCGACTGCCTGCGGCGACTGTTCGTTGAACGATACGAGCATTTCAATCCACGCACCTCAGCGAGGTGCGACCTTTGTTATTTGGTAAAAATCTAACGCAATACGAATTTCAATCCACGCACCTCAGCGAGGTGCGACAACCACCCGTCACGACACTTCCGTTTATTTTCACAATTTCAATCCACGCACCTCAGCGAGGTGCGACCCTGCTCCCTCACGCTTGCCGCCACGCTTCGTATATTTCAATCCACGCACCTCAGCGAGGTGCGACTAGTTTGTCTTCGGCTTTCTCGCCTCGATCAATAATATTTCAATCCACGCACCTCAGCGAGGTGCGACTGCCAGCCTTGGATACTCGAAACGCCGTTCGAAATTTCAATCCACGCACCTCAGCGAGGTGCGACCCACGTATTGGATGGCACATCGTACATATACATATTTCAATCCACGCACCTCAGCGAGGTGCGACCTTATCGCGGCTATGATGTGCAGCTCGTTCACGAATTTCAATCCACGCACCTCAGCGAGGTGCGACCATTTTGTATCCTGAGGATATAAATACTCTTGGACAATTTCAATCCACGCACCTCAGCGAGGTGCGACGCAGAGCTTCGTGCAGGCTTCGGTATCTGCGGAAATTTCAATCCACGCAACTCAGCGAGGTGCGACACCGGCGAAGTCTCCTCCGCACCTTCCGTTGCTTCAATTTCAATCCACGCACCTCAGCGAGGTGCGACTCGCGGATGCCCACGGCAGCATAATTATTTTCGATATTTCAATCCACGCACCTCAGCGAGGTGCGACGAGTAGTCTTGCATTACTTACCACCCATGCCCCTATTTCAATCCACGCACCTCAGCGAGGTGCGACCGTAGCACCAGGATCAACGTTTATTTATTGTATTTCAATCCACGCACCTCAGCGAGGTGCGACGCGCTCCGGCGGCGGACGCTGAAATACGCCAACAATTTCAATCCACGCACCTCAGCGAGGTGCGACCACTGACGAAAGAGCTAGGCGACAGCGTGCCGGAAATTTCAATCCACGCACCTCAGCGAGGTGCGACTGGGCCGAACCTACCCACTGATAAAGGCAAACTGATTTCAATCCACGCACCTCAGCGAGGTGCGACGTTACCCGCCCCCTGTGCTAGCAGCTCTGCAAGATTTCAATCCACGCACCTCAGCGAGGTGCGACTTCGTAGTCTTCTCTCGATACTAGAGGCTGATGAATTTCAATCCACGCACCTCAGCGAGGTGCGACCTACAAGCAGGGCGCAGGAGATGCTTGCGGAATTAATTTCAATCCACGCACCTCAGCGAGGTGCGACGCCGTAATCAGCGCGGCGGCGGGTGGTATAGCAATTTCAATCCACGCACCTCAGCGAGGTGCGACTCGAGGGCGTATCAAAGGCGATAGGGGCTATCGCAGATTTCAATCCACGCACCTCAGCGAGGTGCGACAACGTGTGCAATTCGGTAAAGAGCAACAAGCCAAGATTTCAATCCACGCACCTCAGCGAGGTGCGACGCATTCACGGAGCCCATCCATTTCGCTGGCATTCGATTTCAATCCACGCACCTCAGCGAGGTGCGACTGGAGAGCAATTCCCGAATAACGTTGGCTCATTTATTTCAATCCACGCACCTCAGCGAGGTGCGACAAGCCAGCTCCGCAAGATCGGTCGGCTACCGAACAACAATTTCAATCCACGCACCTCAGCGAGGTGCGACATACCGTGACGGCCATATTATCAAACTCCTAACTATTTCAATCCACGCACCTCAGCGAGGTGCGACCGTATGGCTTTCTATGAGCGAGTTGAGGCCGAGATTTCAATCCACGCACCTCAGCGAGGTGCGACGCGTTTATTCGATCATTAGATCCTGTGTCGTAGTCATTTCAATCCACGCACCTCAGCGAGGTGCGACGGGCCGATCCGTCGAGTTGTTCCGAACTTCACAATTTCAATCCACGCACCTCAGCGAGGTGCGACAAATATGCACAGAGTGCGGGGAGGTTGTCTAGATATTTCAATCCACGCACCTCAGCGAGGTGCGACGAGCTCTTCGATGCTTCGGGCACAAAGGTGTCAATTTCAATCCACGCACCTCAGCGAGGTGCGACGATAGCGGCCGGCGATATCGTAAAGCACAAAAAATTTCAATCCACGCACCTCAGCGAGGTGCGACTGCCATTTTTGCGTAAATAATCACGATATATGCACAAAAACAACTTCCCAACGTGTCTTGCATTCAATATTACTGTCCTTCATTATCCCAAAACTATTAAATCGTGGTGCGAATCCCCCAGGGATTTCATGGGAGCTTCACATTCGCACTACTTTTTCCTACTAGAAAATCAACGGTCCTTCCAAATCAATAGATGCCTTGATTCCCACATGTTCCACCTTACTCTTATAATTATTTCCGAGCTGATAAAACCTAAGGCTATCCTCATCTTTATCGATTATATCGAACAACTTTAACTTGAGCACTTTCAACTGCGTCTCATCGACTACACATTCGAATACCGAATTTTGGACACGCTGGCCATAGTCCTGACATGTCTTCGATACAAGCCTTAATCTTCTCTGCCCCTCACTGCTTAGCGTACTGACATCATACGTGACCAACACCAACAACTGAATCACCTACTTCCAAAGGAATGGCGGATACTCGTCCAAGTCTCCCCGCAAATAGCGGGCAAGTAACAAAGCTTGTACATGTGGTACCAATCCCCAAGAGATCTTCTCCCCTAGATAAGGATGCGTAATCTTCTCCTGCTTCTTCTCTTGCCATGCGCTCACAAACTTCTTTCTAGCGTCATCTCTCATAATGACAGCCCCGTTTTCTTTCTTAAGAAAATCATCCTTATTCAGAACCTTCTTGTTAACTAGCCCGATCACGAAACGATCTGCATAGACGCCTCGAAGCTCCTCCATAACATCTAAAGCCAAGGATACACGCCCAGGACGATCTCGATGCAAGAATCCCACATACGCATCCAATCCGACTCCTTCTAACGCAGCCGTCATATCATTTGCAAGCAACGTATAGGAGAAAGATAACATTGCATTGATGTTATCCAGTGGAGGCCTTCTAGAACGGGTATGGAAATAAAAGTCTTCTTTCTGCTGCAAAATCATAGGATCAAACAATCTATAATAATTAAACGCCGCTTGACCTTCTAGACCTCTCAATAGTTCCAAATCTTCACATGCCCTTACCTCCTTAATAAGGGAAGATAGCTTCTGCGAAACCTCCTTGAATTGTGGAACATCAATTCGCAGCGGATAATCCCTTGTCATTCTCTCCAGCATCCATTTATGATTATAAATCTTGCCCACAATGAAGTTTCGAGCTACCTTTGCGGATTCAGCCTCGTCCTCTGAAAGCAAATATTGTTTCTTTCTCAGTACGACATTCCCCTTGCTCATCCCAATAACTCTAGCAATGAATCTGCCATTCATCGTCATGAACGCAATAGAGATATTGCGCTCAGCACAATATCCCATTAAAGCCGGACTCGCTCCGGTATAACCGAAAGCTATAATCGATTCTAGATTATGAAGAGGCAGCCTTCCCAGCTTCTCCTGTTCCTTGAGTAATACGATGTTATCGCCATCAAGGGATAAATAGACATCCGGCTGTGTAACGAACAACGTATTAAGCAGCTTCTTCATTCGGCGATTTTCCCTTCAACGTAGCTTTTGACTGTTCGTTTATTCATAAGCTCCGGCAAACATACATGTTGAAGGGAGCAGCTCCGACAGAATGGCCCTGTCTTCACCTTGGGCGTGTGCCTTCGTCTATAATAATCCTGCATTTCAGCAACAATCTTAATAACAGCCTGTTTAAGCTCCGCTGTTAACGACACTTCAACCCTATGCTTGATTTCATTGTAAAAAAGATAGCCCACGTCAATATCACACATGAGCATCTCTTCCAGACATATCGCTTGAGCAACAAGCTGCAGTACATCTTCATTGCCCGTCTTCGGCTTTCCTCGCTTGTACTCCACCGGATAGGCCAGATACTTGCCCTCCGCTTCAACAATCTCGACCCCGTTATCGTCGCGAATAAACTCCACCACATCGCAAACGCCCGTAATGCCAAGTTGCCTTGATCTAACAGGCATCGCTCGCACGACTAGCTTGTCTCCGCGCTTCTCTCTTATGAACGGCTGGTCCGCATTGCGATGCAAATGCTGACCCTCGATGGTTCTCACATTCTCTTCCCATTGCTTTTCGATATGGATGAGCGCCCATTGCCGCTTGCAAAATTGAAAGTGCTGGATGCCCGATAACACAAGATCATTATCGTCTTCGTTAACGGCCATCAATGATCTCGACTGTGAGGCCTTCGAGAGGCAACACCTCGAACGAATAATCACTATATTCTTTTGGCGCTTCGCCACGCTTCTCTACTAGCAGTGAACGATGTACTTTAGCTGAGGAATATTGGCCAAGCTTCGAGCTATGCTCCCACCAATACACTTTATGCACTTCCATGCTTCCTTCCGGTCTTGCGGAGGACAGATCATTTTCGAACAGAGAAATAAGAGCCTGCTTCACTCTAGCCGCATCTTCATTCGTAAAACCCGTCTTTTCAGCCAATTGCGTATTGATGCTGCCAAAGAAAAGATACACGCCAGAATCCACACGATGCTTCATGCCCATTGTATCCGATCCTCTTGCTGCACCAGGCTCTGAATTTACGCTTTTCGTAATTTGAGTGCTAGTAACATCAATGCGATCCAAGCTCGTCGCCGTATGAATGGATACCGGTCCTCTCACGCCAACGGAGACACCTGCACCAGCCTTGTCCGATTTGAAAGCAAATACTTGCCCGAAGCTACGAACGTCGATCCACTCTTGACACGCTAACCTGGCGAAATCTTCGCTCGGTACATTCTTGGACTTCATAATTTTCTCCAGCTCCGCATTGCCATCAGCACGCTCTCTTAAGCTATTATAAACATCTGTCTTGCGGTCGTTAGATTGAACAAAGATGGATTCGCCCATATCTTGAAGCCTGTTCCGAATCTTCCGCTTGATTGCCACATCCGAAATCTCACCATAGCCGTCATAGTTCTGACGCGGACGATTTCCGTTCAGAGGATCACCATTAGGGTTTGCCTTAGTCACCGATAATACAACAGCAAAATCAATCTTATGATCCAAAATAGTCATAGTGATCTCTCCTCATCAAATGGATGCCTCTTCGGCATCGGCTTTACTTTTGTCCTTGGCTTGCGTTAGTTCGTGACGTTGGCTTGAGAAGCCTAGCAAATAAGTATGTGATAGTGGGTTATTATTAAACTTATCAAATGGAATACGAGAAAGGATTTCGTCAATAATACCTGCATAATCGGATACATACTTATACCTTGTACCCAATCTCGCTTGATGGGGCTGAAGGCTTGCTTGTATCGTCTGCCATGTTCTAGCAGGATGCGTGGAATAGGCATTCATATACCGAATCGCATTACTGGCACGCGTTTCTTCGTACCCTAACATACGTTTCTCTAATATATCAGCAACTGCAAGTAGACGACCGAACAAGTAATCGCGATCATTATTATCTAAATCCAATGCCACAGTGTATCCCTCCTTCTTATTTATTAAGGCACAAGCGATGCTAAGTGTCTTCTCCCATTCCCATTTCTCCATGGAAACAGGGTTTGATGCACGTCGGAAAACGTTGTTCACGATATCTGTCGGAACTTCGCGTTCATCGACGATACAAGGAAGCATTCGTTCCATTAATCCTTTAATAATCTTATCGTCAGCACGGGGCCCATAAGCTGCGAAGGCGATATCTTTCGTAGCGGGCGCTCCATAAAATCGTATAAATTCACCATTATTGTTCTTACGATACGAGTGTATCCATACACATGAGGAATGCCACTTCGTAAGCCTATTCAAGTACATTTCCTTATCCATGTTGCGGTAATACAGGACCGCCATACGTCCTGTTGTCGCAGAATCCAGAATCATAATGTTCACATTCATATCCTTGTTCGCTGTGGATAGGCTGTTACGGAAACCACTCAGCGCTTTGGCGAGCTCAGTTGCAAGCTGCTCATTCGTGAACGATTTGTACTCCTTTACAACAACCGCATCCGGATCAATGTCGAAAGAATCCTCTGATGGACTCGGAAGATCAAGCTCATCATTGCCCCATACAAGAAAGACGCGCCCATCGATAATCTTGCCTTGACGATTAATGAGCCATTTCAGTGCGTTATGGCCTTTCTGCGAAACTTCATAGCTAATGCATGCGGCTTCCTTACTCTGGCTGAACCGTCCTCGATAAGTAAAGCCGCTGCCGTCATTAGCCGATATAAGCTTCGCTTTATCTGCAGCATTTCTTATTTTGTTAGCATGCTTGTCCGTACTCGGTCTCGTATCTCCAGTAACATAACAGATGTCCTCTTCACCTAGTTGGTGGCTATAGAACTGAATGAAAGAATTATAGACCTTCTGATCCTTCCATACGTCAAGGGAATCATCATTTGGCGAATAAACATTAAAGCGAACGAATGCGCTCTCCGGCCCCCCGGCAATAACGGAATATATAGGCGGTCTAACGCTCGATAGGGATTCGTGCTGCTTGTCCCATTTATCGATTAACCGATTGTTGCTGTCTGCGTATAAGATATGATCGTTAATTAAATCTTGAATAAGTCGTCCCTTGCGCAGGTATTGGTGAATACTCCTCACCTTATCGCTACCGTAGGAAGAAGATGCCCATTTCTCTAATTGCTGTATGTAATAGGTGAAAGGTTCTTCTTTCTTAATCTCTCCACCATAAGCAACGAAATCACCGGCTACATAACTTAGCTTATCGTGCAGCGGATAAGGAGCAATCTTCGAACCTGCACGACTCGCAGAGTCCTCCGTACATGGGATTAACGTGCTTGCATCTTCCTTGTCGATAACTCTAGCGGAATGATACTCGCCATCCTCAGTCACCTGAACCTCGATATGTGCATTCTGGGTCGTATGGGAAACGGGGAGGAGCGTGTACTCTTGATCATTATGCTTCGTCTCAATCTTCCCGACTCTGTCCAGATTCGATTCGTAGGTTTGATACAAATTAAGCAGCCAGCTCATAGACTCCCTCCCTCCCCTAATAACGCATACAGTTCATCTGCCGATTCAACATTAGTAGAATCGAAGTGCTTCGGCTTCATGTCTGCAACAGTACGAACCCGTTCGCATTGTTCTGGTCTAATAAATTGAATAATGCCGTTCTTCATGACCGGATTCCAAAGACGAATCTCTAACTGATCCCTGCCTGTCTCATCCGGGTAGTTAATACCGTGGACCATATTGCCAAGATGAATATCGCCATAGGAGCTGTAGAAGCTATCACCCTCGCCGAATACGCAAGGCTCCACGTAAGCCTGACATTCTCTCGCACCGAGGAAAATATCTCTTCTTCCTCCTGCCTGTAAAGAACGCTTAAGAATGTTATGATGCTTATGCTCGTTGCGATCATAAGCCATTTCCGGACGGTGCGGATTGAATTCGAAATGCGCTCGAACCTGATAGGCCACATCTCTCAAATAGGTGTAATTAGCGAGTGTATTTCCACCGCTATAATCCATAGGACGAATCCCTTTGGATTCCATCCGAATTGCTTTCATCACGCGCACCTCGTCTATTACGATTAGCAGTGTCGGCTTCCAATATATGGATTCTACTATTCCTTTCAAAGCTTGGTAGGTAGGCACTTGGTACGAAAGCTTCTCTCCGCCAAGCTTCGTTAGCGGATCGGTGAACAGTGCGTAATCTCCATAAACGACAAATTCTATCGAATTTCTCATAGACTCACCTCCTCTCGATCTGAAAATGTCAGAATAATCTTTACTTTCTAATTTTACTACCAGAAAATCCAATTATCTACAATAATTTGCGAAATTCCTGTTTCGATTGACCGTATTAATACAGATCTTAATAAATGCTCAAATCAAATCGACCATCATTTTCGAGATTTAATCCGAACTCCTCACTGTATGCACCCTCCGTTAACGCAAATACTTTACCGTCGAGCAACGACACTAATCCACCGTTCTGATCCAACTGATCTAGCTCGTACCGAAACAGATTAATCGTATACTGTTGGGCCTTCTTCAATAATTTCGATAGATCTTCAATCGTCTCATCCCCATTTAACCTAGAGATGATGTCCTTGCCCTCGGACCCATACGGCACAATGACGGACGTTGTGCGATCGTCAATCACATGGAAGTGGTCCGCTGCCGTTCTATAACTATTGACATTGAATAGAGGGAGATCTTGTTTCTTATTTTGAACAAAATAAGAAACATGGTAGGAATCGATTTTTCGTCTATTTTCTGTCAGCAATTCGATCATATTCTTCTTTAACGAATTCACACGATAATTAAGACTGGTACTAAATTCCGCATAATACGATTGAAAATACCGTTGCATCGCTTGGACCGACAATATATGACCTCCGTGAGCAACTCCATCTCGCCTCAGATCGATTAAAATTCTTTTCGCAACTTCTTTACCGACTTTGATTTCCTTCAGATACTTGAGATTCTCTTCCTCATGATCGATCACATAGACTTGCTGAATAGCGCTTTTGCCATGACGATTACACCTTCCAGCTGCTTGCGCTACCGAATCCAGGCCGGCTAGTGAACGAATCACACAATCAAAGCTGATATCCACTCCTGCCTCAATTAATTGTGTGCTTATGCATATAACCTTTTCGCTATGCTTGAGGTGATCTTTTACCTTGCTCAAAATTCGATTACGATGAGCGGCACACATGGATGTGCTTAAGTGGTACACAGGAATGTCATCAGTCGGCAGCTTCGCATATAGTCCCTTTACAACCGATTTCGTGTTCAGAATAACAAGCACGCTTTGAAGCTCATTTATTTGCTCCATGACAAAGACTGCAAGCTTATCATTATCAAACGATTCATCGGTCGCTCTGTCTATGATTTCCACACGTTTAAAAGCTTCTATTACATGATCTAGATTATCTATTATTTCAGCGTCTTTGTTGATTACAAGCTTATGTTCAACGTTGTTGAGAGCAGGTTGAGTTGCCGTACAGAGAATAAGACTGGAGTGGCAGTAAGCTTTAAGGAAGTTAAGCGCATAATTGAATAGAGAGACGCAGCTCGTCGGAATCTTCTGTACCTCGTCGAAAATAATAACTGCTTCGCTTAAGTTATGCAGCCGCCGGATATTCCGGCTTCCCTTGGCATAGAACACATTGAGGAATTGAACCATTGTTGTAAAAATAATCGGAGAGTCCCAGTTATCCTTGGCTAGTTTTAGCTTTTGCTGCTTATTCATCATTCCGTCCGAATCTTCGTCGTCGTCATTTGAGTCATCAATTACATTGGAATGGTGCTCTAGAAGGTTAGCTTCATCGTTAATAATCTTTCTTAACTCTTCGGCATTCTGCTCGATAATCGTAGTGAATGGAACGATATAGATGATGTGTTTTTTGGCATATTGCTTGGCATGCTTGAGTGCATAACGGAAGCTCGCCAGTGTCTTTCCCCCACCCGTCGGAATGGACAACGTATAGATACCTGATGGTTTGTCAGCAAACGAGTCGCAGCGCTCAGACATTGCAGCTCTTAGGAGATTAATTGAAGTAGACGCACTTGCTGATGCCTGTAGATTGTTCATCTTCAACATAAGCTTGTCATAGTAATCGTGGAATAATGAGGTGTGATTTAGCTCGGGCTCATGTGATTGGTTGGCCTCGAATAATCTAGTATTCGTACGATCAGCGTCAATCAGTGCGCTAAACACAAATTTGGTTAAAAACATGAGCTTGCCTTCAAGTCCTATCTCAGGGGCATTCCACTCAAGATAGGCCTTCAATTCCCTAGCAGCTTCATCTATGTAACGTTGCAGTTCTGGCTCGCTTATCACCTTCTCGAACAAGCACCGCTTGGCCCTATCATACTCTCCTTCTTTGTTCAGATCCTTGTCACGAACGCGATGCAGATAGTCTGACTCCAACGTCTGATTAAGGAAATCATGCAGATAGGAGTGATGCGATATAATCGCGTTACCCACGACCTCGGCTAATATCCACGGATACCTATTTGTTGGGCCTGTATGTAGAAGTTCGTAAAGCAGCTTGCCGCCAGCGGTTGAATGGTCGACGCTGCCTCTTTTGGGAGGAGAATTAGGATTTTGCACAGCTTGTAGAATATAGTCCTTGAACACATTTGTGTACTTGCCCATATCATGCAGCATTCCTGCTAAGCCTGCGATGTGTTTGACACCTATTTTTGCCCCGTATGATTCTGCAAGTTCTTTAACTCCAAGAAGATGCTCCTCTACGCTCTGAATCTGACCGTCGCTTTCCCGGATATGTGCAATGTAGTCCATCCCATCACTCCTTCGTTATGTAAATAAGCTAAGTTGGATTTCCAATAATACAACTATACACCACATATTTGACAACTGGTTGTCAGCTAACATATGTTCGGCAATCAATTCTCACGAGGTTTTCATAGATATTGTTAAAATATTAGGGAGGGAGTCTTTACTGTAACTAACAAGAGGAGTTAAGAAGGTGCGTTCTACAAAACCTTTCTGTACTATTCATCGGTATGCACGAGCTGAGGTCTGGAAACAGACACCTTACCTGTCATAAAGAAAATTCGACGATACACGATAGGGTCTATCGAATTTCAATCTAGGCACCTACGTGAGGTGCGACACATATTTAATCTCACGCCCGATAATTCACAGGTATTTCAATCCGCGCACCTGCGTGAGGTGCGACTCATTGCAACATTCCCTCACTTACGGTTTACATGTTTTCAATCCACGCACCTGCGTGAGGTGCGACCGGCGTGAATTCACTTTCAGGATTGATAGTCTAATTTCAATCCACGCACCTGCGTGAGGTGCGACGGAACGGATTGGATCGAAAACAGGGCGCTCACAGATTTCAATCCACGCACCTACGTGAGGTGCGACCATTCGACCATACATCGCTAAATTTCTCTTTTAAATTTCAATCCACGCACCTGCGTGAGGTGCGACTTACGGGGACCGTGAATACTGGGCATTTACAAACATTTCAATCCACGCACCTGCGTGAGGTGCGACAACCGATCTACACTGTTAACTTGGCAAGCAAACATTTCAATCCACGCACCTGCGTGAGGTGCGACTAGCTTCCTCAACATAGGACAGTGCATCGTACGAATTTCAATCCACGCACCTGCGTGAGGTGCGACTCCATCGGTAAAGCTGTTCCATTGGAATATCGAATTTCAATCCACGCACCTGCGTGAGGTGCGACACGTCCCATTGGTCTTCAATGGTTTCATAGACTAATTTCAATCCACGCACCTGCGTGAGGTGCGACGATATCCGCAGCTTTGGTGCAGGCCCATTTAAGATATTTCAATCCACGCGCCTGCGTGAGGTGCGACTTGCGATCAGCAATGAATACTACTGTCCTATCCACAATTTCAATCCACGCACCTGCGTGAGGTGCGACAGTCAATGGGGCGTACCGGTCAATCACGACAGGAATTTCAATCCACGCACCTGCGTAAGGTGCGACCACCGGTCATGTGCGGAATCGCCGCCGAATCCGAAATTTCAATCCACGCACCTGCGTGAGGTGCGACCTTGTACGTGGCTGACGACGCCGAGCAAACGAAATTTCAATCCACGCACCTGCGTGAGGTGCGACCTCGCCACTTACGCCGACTGGCGCAATATAGCTATTTCAATCCACGCACCTGCGTGAGGTGCGACAAGCAATTACGCATCATGCTGGTGCTGGGAGACAAATTTCAATCCACGCACCTGCGTGAGGTGCGACACCTGTTAAAGACCAAGTTCTTCTCTATCATAGTATTTCAATCCACGCACCTGCGTGAGGTGCGACTAAGGGTCATGGATGACTCAAGATCAGGTCATCAATTTCAATCCACGCACCTGCGTGAGGTGCGACGTTCCGTCTGGACGCGGAGCAATCCAAATGCCGATTATTTCAATCCACGCACCTGCGTGAGGTGCGACAAAAAGCCTGACTGACAAACGCATAACGACAAGCATTTCAATCCACGCACCTGCGTGAGGTGCGACTTGCTTATAAGCTTGGCGATTTATTACGCTGGAATTTCAATCCACGCACCTGCGTGAGGTGCGACTACAGATCGGAATCGTTATTTGCATTCCAGTTTAGATTTCAATCCACGCACCTGCGTGAGGTGCGACGCCTATGACGGCCCTTAACGATTTACCCGATTTTATTTCAATCCACGCACCTGCGTGAGGTGC
>NZ_JBANSP010000044.1:0-35063 GCF_037167145.1 Paenibacillus sp. YIM B09110
CTTTCATAAAGCAATGTAATCGCCCGAAAAAATAAGCTTTACTTCGAACAGACATTATTTGTTGGGTAAGACTCCGGATTTAAGGGGCCTAGCCGTATTTGCAACATAGCCCCCGCTTTGTGCCCAAAAGGCAGTTAAACGCTCGAAGTTACTGCGAAAATCCAACATAGCTCACCAGACCCGCCAATTTAGCCCAAAGTTACTGCAGAAATCCAACATAGCTCAATAACGTGGCGACGGTGAAGGTGCAGCGGGTCAAGCTGAGCTCGTAAGTGGAAGTAGTTTAGGTGATTTGCTGACGGCTCTTAGCGAGCTAGGTGCGCGAAACGTGCCATCGGACGGCTAAGTTGGATAATTGCAGTAACTATAGGCGGTTTTGTGTGCTGAGGGGGGCTATGTTGGATATTTGCAACATAGCCCCCTGCTTTGTGCCCAAAAGGCAGTTAAACGCTCGAAGTTACTGCGAAAATCCAACATAGTTCACCAGACCCGCCAATTCAGCCCAAAGTTACTGCAGAAATCCAACATAGCTCAATAACGTGGCGACGGTGAGGGGGTTGAAAAAGGTGAAACGTTAATCATGCTGCGGCGGTTTACCGCAGCATGTGAAGCGCATTGCCGGTCAGCTCGTAGTAGCGGGCTGTTTTTCCTTGCGAAATATTGCGCATCCAGCCTTTCTGGACAAGGGCGAGCAATAGCTTGCGGGCGGTGCGGAAATCAACGTTTAAGAGGCTGCACACATCCTTGGGGCGAACCGGCCGTCCAAGACGCCAGGCGAATTGCAGCAGCTCTTTCTCTGCGATGGCGTTGGCATTGGCTCCTTCTTGGTCTTTGCGAAGCATATGAGGACCAATAACGTGCTGCAGCAGCATGCGACACAGCTCAGGTCGGCGTTCGATGTCGTCGAAGGAGAAGTGGATCATTTTCCAGCCTAATCCTATAAGGAAGGTGTCTCGATTCAGCGAGTAGTTGAACCGCTCGCGGTCCATATCCTTCACGTGGCTCTGGAAGCCGTCGCATTCAATCCCGAACTTACCGAAAGGTGTAATGTAAGCGAGGTCGATAAACTGCGATTTGCGATTCCAATCATAAATCTCGTACTCGGGATGACAATGCTCGAAGCTGCCGAATAGCGGCCACCAAACATTCTGAAGCAGCAGCCTTTCGCCGAAACCGTGACCTCTTAGCAAACGGCCTTTGCGCTCGCCTTTTCTTCTTTCCAAATGCTCCTCGATAAGTGCCTTGTGCGCCAACTCGAATTGATCCATTCCACTCGCCCCCTGGTTTTGAAAACAAAAAAAGAACGCCCTCGCCAAAAATGGCAACAGGACGTTCTTCGTCTAGTTCCTATTCTACCGCATCATGGCGATGTGAGGAAGATTACTTTGCCGCTTGGCTGAATTTTAACAAAGCTTTACTTTATTTTTACTTTCGCGGGGCGTTACTTTTACTCTACTTCTATACAATAGCTTCATAGCGCATGAATGAGGCAGGAGGTGGCGGATTGGTCAAGTACAAGTGGACGTTATTGTCGACGGCGTTCGTGCTCGTTCTTGCGGCGATATTTCTCTTGCAAGGAACGAAGGATGCCGGGGCGACTGGTGATTTATCGGATCCGTTTCTTGATCCGTACGCGTTATCCTTGGCGCATCGCCATGCGGGAGCGGGGTCGGAGACAGCGGCGGAAAAGAGCGTGGCGATTCGACTGGAATGGCCGGAGGGTGAACCGCAGGCGGGCGTGCCGTCCAAGCTTTCGCTATCGATTGCCGGAGGCGGCGGTAAGCCGATTGATGCATTCGATATAACGAATGAAAAGCTGCTGCATCTTATTGTAGTAAGCGAAGATCTGCAGCATTTCCAACATGTTCATCCTGAGTACAAAGGTGGCGGTGTGTTCGAACTTCCGGTAACATTCCCTGCCAGCGGCAAGTTCAAGCTATATGCGGACTTTGTTCCGACGGGGCTGAACGAGCTTACAAGAACCGGACTGGTTACGGTGAGTGGCACAACGGCGGGTTCGGCGGTTCTTAAGCCGAGCGAGATGCTTGAGACCAGTGTTGACGGGATGAAGGTGAAGCTCGAGTTCTCGGATGAGCTTGCGCCGCAGACGCAAATGAGCATGACCTATACGTTTACTGACGAGAAAACGGGTGATCCGATTACGGATCTTGAGCTTTACTTGGGGGCGGTCGGCCATGTTGTTGCGATCGATCAGACAACGGAACAGTTCATCCATATCCACCCGCTTAACTGGGCATCATCAGGTCCGCAGGCTGTGTTCGGGGCAGCATTCCCGGTAAGCGGCATATACAAAGTATGGGGGCAATTCCAACGAAACGGCAAGACGTTTGTGGTGCCGTTCGTCATTAAGGTGTAGCGGCATTAACGATTCAAGCCTCTATCCTCGCGAATGCGAGGGTGGGGCTTTTTTTTGTTTTCTGCAAGGAGTGAAGAGATCGGAAGCAACATTTTACCGAAATGAGAGGAACTTCTTATGCAACCTTTACCTTGGCCTCCGTGAATTATTACCTTTACATGTTAGGATAATTGACATAGATCGAAAGAGAAGAGGGATGCGATGGTGTGAGATAGGGGTGGGCATACATTCTAGCAATCATAACCGCACGAGAATACGTTCATAACGGAGGGAAACTATGAATAAGAAAAAGATGGTTGCATCGGTTATCGCTTTGTCTGTCGCTTTTGCCACGGTTAGCTTCCTGCCAGGAGCGCTCGGCATCGATCGACTGAGTGCCGCAGAAATCAACAAGATGGTCTATCACCCGCTGAATCCGCTAACTCCGCAGGAGATTGAGAAAGCATCGCAAATTATTCGCGATTCTCAGTATGGCAGCAAAGATATGTATTTCTCCGAAATTAAGCTCGAAGAGCCGGACAAAACAAAGGTTTGGGCTTGGGATGCGAACCCGATCACGAAGCTGCCGAGGGAAGCGACTTTCACGCTCATTAAAGGAAGTAAGCCTTACGAGGGTACGGTTGATCTGGACACCGACAAAATCACCTATTGGAAAGAAGTAAAAACAGGCTGGCCGCTCTATACGGAGTGGGGTCAAACGGAGTCTATTGTTGAGGCGGACGAAAAAGCGGTCGCTGCGCTTGCGAAACGCGGTCTTACCGACCTGTCCAAAGTGCGTTTCGCTGACGGTCCGCTGGGCGACTACGGCCCGCAACTGACGCCTCCGGGCTCGCGTCTTGCCATCTCCGTGCCTCGAGTGAGCGTAGAGGGTATGGTGAACAACATGGCTCACCCGATGGACGGACTTTCCTTCCTGGTTGACCTGAATGCGAAGAAAGTACTTAAAATCTATGAAACGGGAACGCCTCCTATTCCGACAGATCTGAATGATTACTCGAAAGTGATCAAAACAAAACGTACGGATGAAATCAAGCCGCTCATCATTAGCCAGCCGGAAGGCGCAAGCTTCTCGGTTAAAGGCACGATGGTAGACTGGCAGAACTGGAAGTTCCACTTCCGTCTTGATCCGCGTGTAGGTCCAATTGTATCGACTGTTACGTACACAGAGAACGGCGACAAACGTAAGGTCATGTACGAGGGCGGTCTTGGCGGCATGATGGTTCCTTACGGCGATCCGGATCCGGCTTGGCTGTACAAAATTTTCATGGACGCAGGCGAATATGGCGTAGGCTTGTCGGTTCGTACGCTCAATATGGGTTCCGATGTTCCGAAAAATGCAACATTGTTCGACGCTGCGCTTAATGACACGGCGGGCAAAGCTAACGTAATTAAAAGTGCATTTGCCTTGTTCGAACGTTACGCCGATGCGGAATGGTCGCATAACGGCGACGCAAGGGAACGCCGTGAGCTTGTGCTTCGCGCGATTGCGACAATCGGCAACTACGATTACATTTTGGACTGGGTATTCCTGCAAAATGGTTCAATCAAGCTGATGGCCGGCGCAACGGGTCTTGCTCAAGCCAAAGCGGTCGACACGAAAACGATGTCCGACCCAACGGCGGCAAAAGATACGCGCAATGGTACGCTTGTGGATACGAACATTGTAGCGCCTACGCATCAGCATATTTTCAGCTACCGTCTGGACTTGGACGTTGACGGTGAAACGAACTCCGTTGGCGAAATTTTGCCTAAAGCGATTACGGTATCCAATCCGGAATTTGCCCGCAGCGAAATGATTATGCAAGAGAAAACATACAAAACGGAGCAAGAAGCGATTCAAAAGTTCGATCCCGACAAAATCGTTCTCGTTAAGAGCGAATCGAGAAAGAACATCCTCGGAAACACGACGGGCTATCAAGTTATTCCGTTCGCGGGCGGCACGCACCCGTTCATGGAAGAACCGCTCTTCACGAAAACGGACTATGTATTGAAACGTGCGGAATTCATTAATAATCATATTTGGGTTACGCCTTACAAGAAGGATGAGCTGTACTCGGAAGGCAAATACACGACGCATAATACGGACACGGGTCTTGGCCTCTGGACGCAGCAAAACCGTGATATTGAAAGTGAAGACTCGGTCGTATGGCTGACAACGGGTACGACGCACGTCATGCGTGCGGAAGAATTCCCGATCATGCCTACGGAGTGGGTAACGGCGATGATTAAGCCTTGGAACTTCTTCAACGAGACGCCAACGCTTGACCTGCCGATCATTGATCCAGCAGCGCAATAACACAGGTTATCCAAGCTTGATAGACTAAAGTGCAATAGCCCGTTCGGGAGCCTAAGGAGGCAAGCGAACGGGCTATTGCATTGTTGATTTACAGATTAGGTTTGTCGGCTTGTTGTTTGCTGCGTTTGCCGCGCTTGCGCAGCCATAACGTCAGTCCCAGCGCTGCTGCGGCTATAGCTGCGACAACGGCGGCGAACATGCCGTACGGGGCGGAGCCGGCGGATTCGGGCTCCGTTGCCGAGGCGGCTGCTGTTTCCTCCGGCAATGGCTTCTGCTCCTGCTCCGGCTGCTCTGCGGGTGTTGCTTGCGGCTTTGGCGCTGTAATTTTCAAATTGGCGAGATTATGCTGCCATAACGGATTGTCGCGCCACTGGATGCCGAGAGAATCGGCTATGGAGGACCGGACCGTCACCTGAGCCTCCTTGCCTGCGTTAAATATAGGATGAGCTCCGCGAATGAAGGCGTTGCTAATCTGAAGCTCGCCGTCCTTCACGATGGAGAAGCCGTGTTCACCTGCGCTTTCGAAATGCGAGAGCAGCATATTCACTGTTCCATGCTCCAGCACGATGCTGTTGACGGGCGCTCCCCAATGATCGGAGCTGAAGAAGGTCACTTCTCCGTCAAACCCGGTCCCCGTTTCGATATAGCGTCGATCCTCTGCCGCTCCTATAGTTACGAGCTGCGTATTTATGAAGTTGAAGCCTTGCGCTCCAGTCTTCTCGATGACGACTGATCGTTTTGCCCCGTCAACGCCGAGGCCGAGGCTGATGCCCGATGGCCCAATACCGTTCTCCTCGGTCAGAAGAAGTCCTCTCTCCGAGCCGAAGTGAAACACATTGTACAGGATTTGATTACTGACGTTGCCGAGCGTCAGGAAATCGAGCTCGTTATATCCGTAATCGTAAATGGCCTGGAAATCCTCGTCCCTGGTGGGGGAACTCGGCCAGCTGCCGTATTTCGATTCTTGCCCCGCTGCGTAGGGAAGCGGATTGAATTGCAGATTGCTTATAATTCCGTCCTGCGAACCGCCGCCCGCCTTAACGCCGTTATGGAAGACGTGTCCGGCGGCGTAGTCGACATAATGGCGATCCGACCGATGCGAGAATAAGTCGATGCCGTTATAGACGCCTCGCATGCCGATGTTGATCATGTATACATCGCTTCCGAGCGCCTGCATCAAATAAGGATAAGCCGCGACCTTCGGCATTTGCTGCTCGGGGTAATCAAAGACGAGACCGCGTGCTCCGCTTCCTTGTTCAAGCTTCAGGAACGGCTCGCCGTTCGGATTGTCTCGGTCGGCGTATACTTGAATAATGCTGCCTGGACCTGTGGGCACCGAACCGTTGTCTAGCGAACCCTTCAACTCGACGCAGGCCGGGACGACGAGGCGGCCAAGCACTTTGTATTTGCCCGGCGGCAAGAACACGACGCCGCCGCCCTCATCGCCTGCAGCGTCCAGCGCCCGCTGGATGGCCTTCGTATTGTCTGTCTTGCCGTCGGCCTTCGCCTGGAAGGGCGCATCCGTGACGACGTAAAGCGCCTGCCGCTTCGGCTTGTGGTTCTGAGGCGACATGACGGGGAAAGCCGGGAGCTGCTTGTAGGTGACCGGCGTATGGTCGATGATCGATATATATTTTGATTGATTATCGATCATTGGATCGCCATTGAACCGATTGCTGGTTAGAATGGCTCGGGATTCTTCGCCCAAGCTTACATGCGGCGATTGGTTATTGAAATCATTGTCGGAAGCGATCAAAGTGCCTCCGTCGATTGCGACTTCTCCGCTTGCAATATCGCATTGGCGCATCATTAGCTTCGTTAACGAAGCGGCGCTCGAATAGATCGCTTTCTCCGATGCCTCAATGCTGCAGCCGTACAGCTGAAGCGCCCCTTCCTGTTCGGAGCTTGCAACAATGCCGTTTACGCTGTGCTCGATCTTAACGTTTGTGAACATAATGCCTACGCCGCTTACTCCGTCGAACAGGATGCCCGTCTTAGCGTCTTTGATGTGCAAATCGTAATGGTGGCCGTTCGGCACCGCCCCTGGCGTGGCTATGGAATAGGCGGCGTGGTAGCCTATGCCGTAGCCTTCTATAGATACATAGCTCGTATAAGACCAGTCGTTGCGCCTCATTATAATGCCGGTGCCGTTCTCGTAAATCCATTGTTCATAGGAGTCGCCTCTACTAGGCGAGCCTGACAGCCCAGAGCCTGCCCAATACGCAGGCGAGAAATCGACCCAATCGATCCGCCCAACGTCTACAATATTATCGATCTCAATGCCTTGGGATAGCGGTGTGCCGTAAATATTTTGAATGACGGGGCTCGTTCCTCCGTTTGTATGGGAGAACACGATCCCCGAGTAAGCGTTAACAAAAGTTAGGTTGGTGACATTGCAGTTCTCGTTGCCCCATACGTTAGGCCTGCCGAGCAAGACAGAGGGAGGGTATGGGACGATATCATCGGGCAATTGCTCGGGGTACCAGATGGACAAATCTCGAATGCCGGAGGAGGTTTCCATCGTTACGAAGGCGGGTGCTTCGGCGTCGTTTCTGCCGGCGTACGCCATGAGAACCGTCCCTTGAACGGGTTGTCCCTTAATCGGTTTGGCCCACTCGCCGCGCAGTGTTACCCCCTTCGGTAATACCAAGTTGCCTCGAACGACATATTTCCCTTCCGGCAGGAACAGCGTGCCGCCGCCTAGTCTGCCTAATGCGTCAAGCAAGGACTGTAGTTTGCCGGTGACATTGGTTATGCCGTCGCCGACGATGCCGTGTTCTGGAGCGGAATAGGCAGCTATGAGCGTGGAGCTGCTTTCGTAGAGTGGTTCGATCAACTGCCAATTGGGCGCGGGATCGTTAGCAGCGTACGTAGGAGAAGGCGGTATTGCTGCGAATGCAAGCGACAGAAGAATGGCTAGCGGAATGAGACTTGATATTCGTTTCATTACATACGCTCCTTATGCAAAAGATGGAAGGTTCGATAAGTTGTTTCCATCCTATCCCAGCCTCGGAGCTCGAACAATAAGGGAAGTATAAACAATTAGGTCTACTATTGGCTAATAATTGAAGAAGATTTGGCAGCCCAACCGATGGGGAGGTTGGGCTGGCGCTACGAAGCAGCTAAAGGAAGCAGCAGTGAGAAGACGGAGCCGCTGCCATCTATTTCGTTCAGGCTGACGGTCAGCCCGCCGCCGTGAATATCGGCGATTTCCTTAGCGATCGACAAGCCGAGGCCGCTGCCGGGAATGCGGCTGTTTCGTGACCTATCGACGCGGTAGAAGGAGTTAAAGATGAACGGCAGGGCATCTTCCGGGATGCCTGCGCCGGCGTCGGTGACGCGGAATATGACGGCTTCGGCTGCATACTCCATGGTGAAACTAATCGGGCAGTCGGCATCGGAATATTTAAGGGCATTATCGATGAGGTTGTCGATGACTCTCGCGATTAGATGCTTATCGCCATTGATAATTAACGGCGCTGATAGTTGCGGTCGAACAGCTGTGAATGGCCTCTTCTCCAATCGTGTGTAGGCCGTCCATTTCGCTGTTGCCGTATCAAAGAAAGCTGCGGCATCCACGCTGTCGAATTCGGCGTTTAGTTGGCGGGTCTCCAGCAAGCTAAGCTCGTTCAGATTTCGAACGAACTGGTTAATGGTCTGAATATCCTCATAGATCCGCTTAAGATAGATACCTGTATCGGCCGGCGCTATTGTGCCGTCCGTTATGGCGTCGATATAACCGCGAATGAGTGTTATTGGCGTCTTCAAGTCATGCGATATGTTCATGAGCAGCTCCTTGCGCCAATGCTCCATGCGCGTAAGCTCGTCAACCCGCATCGCAAGCTCGGAGTTGATTTCACTGAGCTGCTCCGTACGCTGTTCGACCTTGTGCTCGAGCTGCAGATTATGTTCGTTCTGCTGCTCCATAAGCTCGCGGATTTTCGTTGACATGCGATTAAATGACCGCAGCAGCTGATTGAATTCAAGTGTCCTCGTATCGTTCGGCGTTGCGGAGAATTGTCCTTCGCCGAGTTCGGCGAAAGCGTCCGCCAGAAGGTTGACCGGCCGCGATACTTTGGAGCGCAAGTAGAAGGCAAGCGCAACGCATAGAAAGAAAGCGACTACGCCAAGCAATGACAGTTGCATAATGAGTTGATCGCGCGTCTTCTCCGAGAGTTCTTGTGTCGCGCTGTGAATCGGCTCCAGCAGCTTATGTTCGGGAATAACATAGCCTAGAATCCAGTTGGTCGTTGGTATCGAGCGGCTGAATATAAGCTTCCGCTCGCCGTTAATCTTAAGGCTGCGATAGCTGTCTACCGTATCGTTGCTGAACAGTGTCTCCAGCTTCAGTTGCTCAATCTCCTCCATGCCGTGCTGCTGGGCGGCGATCAGCTCGTGATCGCGATCGAGCAGGAGGGCGTAGCCGTTCTCGTCGCCGAATCTTGTGTCGAGCACATTGTCTACGAATTGCTCGATTGTTACGTCCGCGGCAACTACGCCTCGCAGCACGCGCTGCTCATCGTAGACGGGCGTCGTGGCGGTGAACATCCAGCCTCGCGGCGTAATGTCATAGTAAGGCTTCGTCCAGGCGACCCGGTTAATATTAGGACGTACATTAAGCGCATCCGAATAGAAGCGGTAGGAGGTGAGGGCGAAGATCGGCGTATTCGGATTTCGCTTCACCGAGCCGTTGTATTCAGGGTAATAAAACGACCCGGCGGCCGGATGGATATAGTAGATGGACACGATATTCGGCTTGCGCGACGTCTCGGACTTGAATAGAGGGAACAGCGCCTTGCTCTTGGCTAGGTCATGCGCCAGCTCAGGCGAAGGATAGTTGTTCGCGTTATTCGTGCGTACCGAGATGACGCCCTCGCCATTCGCGTTCTTCTCGACGAAACGGCCCCCTTCGTTATCGTAGGAGAACACGATCGGCTTCACGCTGTTATTGCTATGCTTCAATGAGAAGATGGATTCAGCAAGAGACTTAGAGAGCAATACGGCATCTTCGACGAGCCTGAGCTCGGTGTCGATCGCGCGAACCTGCCCGTCGATATTGGCTTCGTACATGCTTATGTAATTTTTTTCGGTCATAGCCGTATTCCTTGCATTGAAGTGACTGAGCTGCGAAGTAACGGTCTTGCCGGCAAATATGGATAGAAGCAGAAGAGGGACGAGAGAGACGGTCAACATAGCCGCAAGCATCTGGAAGGCGAAGGTGCGCGGTTTAAGAGTGAAATTAAGTCTCTTTAATCGGTTCATCGAACTTGTACCCGATTCCGCGTATGGTGACGATGCGCTCCGGTGCTGCGGGATTGCGTTCGATCTTCTTGCGAAGATGACCGATATGCACTTGCAGCGTCTTCGTATCGAGGCTGTTCTCATAACCCCAAATATGGCTTAGCAGACGTTCGGTCGTCAGCACTTGTCTCGCATTTTGCATGAGATAAGAGAGGAGCTGGAACTCCTTGGCGGACAGCTCGACCTTGGCGCCGTCTACGTATACCTCATGGGCGTCGATGCGGAGCTGCACATGGTCGGAAGTAATGGAGCTGGAGGCGGCGGGGGTTGCTCTGTCGCGGACGATGCGGTTCCGGCGCAGCTGCGCCTTAATGCGGGCGACCAGCTCGATCGGACTGAACGGCTTGCTCACATAGTCGTCTGCGCCGACGCTCAGCCCCACGACCTTGTCGATCTCGGTATCTTTGCAGGTGAGAAAGACGATAGGCACATCGGTCTTTTGTCTCAGCCTGGCGCACAGCTCATAGCCCTCCATATCGGGGAGCAGTACGTCAAGGACGATTAATGAAGGCTGTTCGTTCTCGGCTAGCTCGATAGCCTGCTTGCCGCTTGTCGCGCTTAAATGGCGGAATCCGTCCTTCGTCAAGTACATGCCAACGAGCTCGCCGATCCTAATTTCGTCGTCTACGGTTAAGATGAGTTCTCTCGTCATGTCCGTTCACCTCTTTATGTCAAAGTTAAGAGAGCAGTGTATGACTTAAATATAAACGCGAAAGTGAGGTTTATGCAACAACTATGTTAGTTTATATGACACAACTATATCTTGAGGTGAGCAAAAATAAGCCGACGCATGATGCGCCGGCTTATTGCAGTATGCTATTGGCATTACTGATTGATATAACGCTCGAAGATTGAACCGAAATCTTTTACTTTATATTGCTTATGTGTGTCTACCATCCAAGTGAACGCAGCTTTGTTAATCGCATCGAACTGGGATACGACATTGAAGTCGCCCTTGTGGACCGACTGGATCGTCGTGGATGCCATGTTCAAGCTGTTTCTGGCGAATTCGAGCGTCAAGTTGTTCTCGTGCGTAATTTCGGAAATTTTCATAAGCGCTTTGTACAGATCCTTAAGCTCTTCGATATGCTTCTTATGCACGTCGATACTGAGAACGACGGGACCGATCGTGAACTTAATCTCCACGTCGAGATCGACCGTTCCGGCTGTTTCCATCGATACGTTGGCTATCGGATTGGTTGCATACGGGTAACGTCTAAGCGTACGCTTCTTGCTCATTGCGCTCGTGCCGTCGAGATGAATGAGTGCTAAGTTCGTGAAGCAGTATTCGTCGGCCTTCGATTTGATCAGGAAATAAATTTTCTCGTCATCCTCGTGCAAGACGTAATCATCGGAATCTACCTTGTCGTAATTATTGGGATGAATAACGGAGCCCACGTCGCTCAGGCCAAGCACATCCGCTGCTATTTTGCCAAACATCGAACCAATCCTCTCTACGTAAAAATAACGTACCCACACATTATATAATAATTGTTGGAAAAAATGTTATCGATTTTGCGCCGCAGCGCTTAAGCTTTCTTCGCTGCGATCGAGAAAATGACTGTTTTGGCTGCGCTGTCGACTTGGATATTGACGTTGTCATTGCCGATGGTCGTTTGCTGTGAAGCGACTTTGCTGCCGCTTTCGACGCGCTTGCAAATGTCGGCGAACAGCTCGCGGAACGCAAAGGCGTTGTAGCCGAACAGTTGATTGGCGAATTGATCGATAACCTCTGAATTGCGCGCCAATGCCCCTTCGCGCAGACGGATCGTCACGCCATAGGTGTTGTATTGCGGGTCAAGCCATATGGCAGCTTCCTCCGTTGCGGCGGAAGTGCCTGAAGCATGGTTAGTAACGCTGTCCTTCTCCGCTTGGTCCTTGAATAGGCGCAAAGTTGTTTCGTATAAATCATGATTCGAGCCGCGGAGTTGGCCCGCTGCGCTCAGCGCTTCATAGGCGTCCCACATCCGCTTGTCCGGGAAGACGACGATCTTGTTGCCGCCGCCGGCCGTTGGAACGCTGCGTTCGAGCTTCTCGGGCGATATCTTAACCGCGAGTCGTTTGGTCTTATCCGTCAGCCTATTCAAGATAACGAGCGCTTCCGCACGGGTGACGGTATCGCCTACGCCGAAGAAGCCGTTCGGATACCCTTGCATGATGCCTTTCACTAGCGCCTCGGCGATGAACTTCTGCTCGCGCTCGGTCGCTCCCATGATGTCGCCGTATGCCTGCGCCATCTTCTGGCCGAATTGGCCGTCTTCCAAAAACTCTGTTTCTTGCAGCGTGTAGTAGATGATCTCGGCTACGTTTTCACGCGTCATATTGGCTTGAAAGTCGCTATAGCGGCTTTTGTTCAGGAAATGCAGGTCGCTTGCAATGTCGATGAAATCCTTCGCCCAGTATCCGACGATACTTGGCTTGAAGGTGAAGTAACGGTAATCCTGCTTCAGAATCGATTGGTTCTCCGTACTTAGAGATTGCAGGAAGGTTGTGGACCAGCTTCGGGATCCGTTCAGATGCAGATCGGAGTAGGAGAGAATGAGCATTTTGATAAATTGGTCGACTTGAACGGGCTGCTGCGGCAGAAACTTGCCGTCAGGATAACCATCGAGAATGCCGCGCTTCACCATCTCGCCAATCGTCTGTTCGGCCCAGTGTCCGCGCGTGTCCTTGAAGGGAGCGGTTGCTGCGGAGGCGTGGTCGATGCCGGTACGAAATGCGCCTGCAGACCCGAATGTCAGTAAAGTAATCGTGAAGAATAACAGAACATAACGCTTCATTAAAATCATTTCCTCCTAATTTATAAACGAATGCCTCGAGTTCTAGATAACCATATTTAAGCAAGGGAGAGAACTGCCTTTATAACTATTGCGAATGGGGTTAGTTGGGCGCATGACGCTTAGGTCGGAGAGCATATTCGTCATAGGCCGACAAGGCAAAAAATCCCGAACATCCGCTAATAGCTAGCGAACATTCGGGATGAATGGCCTGTTTGGATCGATTAAATTAGTCGAGGACGGCTGTAATATGAGCTTTCGTTACCGACCAGTGGGACGCTGTCCACACTTTAGCCTTCTTGTCGATGTACAAGATTTGCGGTGATTCATGCTTAACCGACGTATCTTCCGCGATTTGGTTCGATACGGGGCGGGACTCGATTACTTTAACGAGCAAGTAGTCTACGTCCTCACGCGGCTTATCGTTCAAGTATTGATTGAATTCATTGAACGCATTCGCGCTAACCGGGCAGGTCGTGCTGTGCTTAAGGACAACGACAGGGCGGGAATCGGAGCCCTCGAGCGCGCTGTTCCATTCTTCGATAGTCGTAATTTCTTTATAAGACATAATAGGTAACACTCCTTTGTGTATGATTGAATATGCAGGACTTGTCTCCCTAGTATAACGTTAATTGCTGTTAAAAGCATCTTCGCGGCACGGTGCGATCATAATCGTCATATCGGCGTATTGCGTTTGAAGGACATTCGTGTTATGATGACTTCAGAAAAATGACTGAATTGGTTTTTTGGTCATTTAGTCAGAAATGCAAGGATGAAAACGGCAAAGGTGCGGAGGTGGACAAATGGCTGTTGATCGCAGGCAACAAATCGTGGAAGCGGCAGAAAGGTCGTTCGCGTTATTTGGCTACAAAGCGACAACAATGGACCAGGTCGCCAAGATCGCGAATGTCGGCAAGGGGACGATCTACACTTTTTTCGCGAATAAGGAAGAGCTGTTCCAAGAAATTATGAAGAAGCTGCTTCATCATATGAGATTGGTGGCGGAGACGGTTATTGAACCGAATAAGCGGTTTTTCGATAATTTGTACGCAGCGCTTGAACAATTGCTTGAATTCCGCGAGAAGCATGAGCTTGCGCTCAAGCTGTCGCATGAGGTTCGCGAGATTGGAACGCCAATGGCGATCGAGGGTTTAAAGCAGATTGAACAGGCTGTGGTAGGGTATATTAAGCTGCAGGTGCAGGCAGCGATTGATAAAGGCGAGATTAAGCCTTGCGATCCGGAGATGACAGCATTCGTCATGCTGAAATTATATATGGCATTAACCGTCGACTGGAATAAGGCTTACAAGCCGCTTGAGAAGGGCGAAGTATCCGATCGGCTGCGGTTTTATCTGCAAGAAGGTTTGGTTATGGCTCCTAGGTAACTGGGATGCCTTTTTTCATCAGAAAAAGTGACCGGATGACAAAAGTGGTCACAATGTATGCGGGAGAGTGGATAATATGAAGTGGTTCGGATTGAAGCAGTTCGGCAAGGAACTGTCCGGCATCGGCAAAAACAAGATGCTGCTTATTTCGATAGCTGGAGTTATGGTCATACCGGTAATGTATTCGTCGATGTTCATTAGTGCTTTTTGGGATCCGTACGGGAATTTGGACAAAATGCCGGTGGCGGTCGTTAATGCCGATGAGGGGTATACGTACAACGAGGAGACGCTGCATATTGGCGATGATTTTACGGAAGAACTAAAGGAAAACGAAAAGTTCGAATGGCACTTCGTAAGCAAGGAAGACGCGCTGAAAGGCATGGAAGATCACGACTATTATATGGCGATTGAAATTCCTTCGGATTTCTCGGAGAAAACAACGTCGCTTAATTCCGACCAACCTGTACCTGCGCAGATTACGTATTTGTCGAATGAGAGCTTTAACTTCCTTGCATCGCAAATTGGAAGCAAGGCCGTTGATACGATGAAAGCGGAGCTGAATAAGGAAGTAACGTCGGCGTATACGAGAACGGTGTTCGAGCAGATGGAAGAGTTGGCCGACGGAATTGGCAAGGCGGCTGGCGGTGCTACGGAAATTGCGGACGGCACGACGAAGGCGAAAGATGGCGCGAAGCTGATTCAAGAGAATCTGAGCAAGCTGGTCAGCGGCGGCGTCGCCCTTCAAGAGGGAGCGGCGAAGCTGGCGAACGGCAGCTCTGAGCTCGGTGAAGGCGCCGCTTCGCTTAGCGCCGGAACGTCTGGTCTGTCGGGCGGGCTGGCGCAGCTGTCGGCAGCGCAGCAGCAGCTCGCAAGCGGCGGCGCGTCGCTTGGCGCGGGAGCGTCGAAGCTCGGCGCGGGAGCGAGCGAGCTTGCCGGCGGCTTGACGCAGCTGGCTGATGCAAGCGGTACGCTTGCCGCAGGCAGCGAAGATGCGAAGCAGGCTGCGGGGCAGATCGCCGGCGGGCTGAGCGATTCAGCCGCCGGTGAGGCGAAGCTGGCGGCAAGCGCGGCGAAGCTCGCTAACGATCTAGCGCAGCTGGCGCAAGCTGATCCGGAGCTTGCGAAGGATGAAAGTTTCAGTACGTTGCTGACGTCGAGCAGAGAGTTGGCAGCAGGGTTGTCGAAGTCTGCAGAAGGACAGAAGCAATTAAGCTCGGGAGCGGACCAGCTTAATGGTGGTTTGGTGAACCTGACAGCTGGATTAAGTCAATTCGACGAGAAAGCGACTGCAGCTTCGAAAGGTGCGGATGAGCTTAGTGCCGGCGGCAAGCAATTGGTTGCCGGCGCGGAGCAATTTAGCGGCGGTATGAAGCAGTTCGGTGACAAGCTGTCGGCAGCGGCTGATGGCAGCAAAGATATTGCGGCAGGAGCGGAGAAGCTTAATAGCGGTGTTGCTACGCTTGCGAATGGACTAAATACGTTGCAGTCGAACGTGGGGCCATTCGTTGACGGATCTGTGAAGCTTGAAGACGGCGCGAAGGATATGACGACCGGGCTGCTCAAGCTGGAGGATGGCACACAGGAGTTGTCGGGCAAGCTGAGCGAGGCATCGGATCAGACGGCGGATCTGGATCTAAGCGATCCAATGGTTGATATGTTCGCCGATCCCATCCAGCTTGATGTTGAGAAAGTAAGCGAGGTTGATAATTACGGCACAGGATTAGCGCCGTACTTCTTGTCGCTAGGTCTATATGTCGGCGCGATGATGCTTACGATCGTATATTCGGTGCGCGATCCGATGATCCGTCCGGTTAACGGTTGGAGCTGGTTCTTAAGCAAAGCGTTGACAGTCGTGGCGATTGGTACGATTCAAGCGCTTATCGCCGACGCGGCGCTGCTGTATCTGCTCGATCTGCAAGTGACGAGTGTGCCGTTATTCATTGGTTACTCCGTGCTGACGAGCATTACCTATATGATGATTATTCAGTTCCTAGCTTCTTCGATGAACAACCCGGGCCGTTTCATTGCGATCATATTGCTGATCTTCCAATTGACGAGCTCCGCAGGTACGTTCCCGATCGAGCTGGTGCCGGACTGGCTTCAAGCGATATCGCCATGGCTGCCGATGACCTATTCGGTAGCGGGCTTTAGAGATATTATTTCAAGCGGCGACTACAGCTCGTTATGGAGCGACAGCTTGATTCTTGCTGGTATCGCATTGCTGTTCGCGCTACTCTCGTATGGTTACTTCACGTACAGCCATCGCAAGGCGAAAAGCGAGAATGGAAGCGAGACTGCGACAACGACATTAGCATAAAGGCGTGCGAAAGCAGAGGGGCAAGTCCTGATTGCCGTGAACGGTTGTTCATGGGTGAGGGGCTTGCCTCTTTATTTTGGTTTAATCAGCGGTGGCGGGAAATGGGCTGTAAGAGCATATGTGAACTTACACGCGGGGAGTAGCTAGTTTGTTTGGTCTGTAAGAGCGCATATGCGCTTACAGAAAACTGGAAGAGTTAGATCGAATAATCGGCGCGTGAGAATAGCCGACTTTATGATTGCTATTGCCGATTTACTGATATACTGTATAATCACAAGTGTTTCTTTTAAATATAGGAATATAATTTTCACTCTTATACTGGGCCTATATTTCACCGCGAAACGTTAGCTTTTGCCGCCTAGGGCGGCACGGAACCGAGCTGCGCAAGGAAGCAGCTAGCGGTTCGTGCGTAGCATCAGCCGTTTACGCTTGTTAGCAAAGGGGAATGCGGAATGCCGGATCAAACGATTATTCGCTTTGAACATGTTACGAAGCGTTACGATAATGATGACGCAGTACTGAAAGATGTTAGCTTCACCATCGAGCGGGGCAAGTTCTATACGCTGCTCGGACCGTCGGGCTGCGGCAAGACGACCATCCTTCGATTGATTGCCGGGTTCACGGAGCCTTCGGAGGGGCAGATTTACTTCAATGGCAAAGTCATTAACCGCGTGCCTGCGAATGAGCGTCAAGTGAATACGGTGTTCCAGGATTACGCGCTGTTCCCGCATCTGAATGTGTTCGAGAACGTCGCCTTCGGACTGCGGATCAAAAAAATGAAAAACGCCGACGTCACCGCCAAAGTAAAGGACGCGCTTCGGTTCGTCAACCTGGTAGGTTATGAGTCGCGCGAGATCACTGAGATGTCCGGAGGTCAGCGCCAGCGTGTGGCGATCGCGCGCGCGATCGTGAACGAGCCGGAAATCATTTTGCTGGACGAGCCGTTGTCGGCACTGGATCTTAAGCTGAGGACGGAGATGCAATACGAGCTTCGCGAGCTGCAGCGCCGTCTGGGCATTACATTTATTTTCGTTACGCATGACCAAGAGGAAGCGCTGGCGATGTCGGATGAGATTTTCGTTATTAATGAGGGGAAAATTCAACAGAGCGGTTCGCCGACCGATATTTACGATGAGCCGATCAACCGTTTCGTAGCCGACTTCATCGGCGAATCGAATATTGTGCCGGGCCGCATGAAGCAGGACTTCGAGGTCGAATTCGCCGGTCGCTTATTCGAGTGCGTTGACCAAGGGCTTAACAAAGACGAGGGAGTAGAAATCGTCATACGTCCCGAAGACTTGGAGATTACGAAGTCTGATCAAGGAAAGCTCCAAGTGAAGGTCGACTCGCAGCTGTTCCGCGGCGTTCATTACGAGATATGCTGCCTGGACGAAGCGGGAAATGAATGGCTGGTCCACTCCACGCGCAAAGCAACGGTTGGCGAACAAATCGGCTTAACCTTCGATCCGGAGGCGATTCACGTCATGAGGCTTGGAGAGACGGAAGAAGAATTCGATAAGCGGCTGGAATCGTACAGCGACAGCGAGGCTGCCGATGTCGAATAGATCACGAAGCCTCTATCTCGTGCCTTATGCGGCATGGATCGTGTTGTTCGTCATTGCGCCTATTGTGCTGATTGCTTATTATTCGTTTTTCGACGTGGAAGGTAACTTCACGTTCAGCAACTATGTTAACTTTTTCACCCCTGTATATTTGAAAATGACTTTAAGCTCGTTCTGGTACGCGTTCTTGATTACGGCGTTCTCGCTGCTCGTCTCGTATCCGACGGCGTATTATTTAACCCGCGCGAAGCATAAGCAGCTATGGCTGCTGCTTATTATTTTGCCAAGTTGGATCAATTTGCTGCTGAAAGCCTATGCGTTCATCGGCTTGTTCGGTACATACGGCTTCGCCAACTCGGTGCTTGAGGTGCTGGGTATCGGCACACAACAAATTTTGTTCACCGACTTCAGTTTCCTGTTCGTATCGGTGTACATTTTCATCCCGTTCATGGTGCTGCCGATCTTCAATGCGCTGGAGAAAATGAATCCATCGCTTGTATACGCTGCGCGCGATCTAGGCGCGTCCTCTTGGACGACGTTTCGCCGCGTCGTATTCCCGTTGACGATCAGCGGCGTGAAGGCGGGCTGCATGGCAGTGTTCATACCGGCGCTGTCGCTCTTTATGATTACACGCCTGATCGCTGGCAACCGGGTCATTACGCTAGGCACGGCGATTGAGCAGCATTTTCTCGTCACGCAGGACTGGGGCATGGGCGCGACCATAGCCGTATTCCTAGTCATTGCGATGGCTCTAATGATGCTACTGACGGGCAACCGAAAGCGGGGTGCAGTCGTTGCGCGAAAAAAATAAATGGTCGAACATTTACCTCGTAATCGTATTTGCGCTGCTTTATGCGCCAATCTTTTACTTAATGTTCTATTCTTTCAATAGCGGCGGCTCGATGCGCGACTTCGAGAGCTTCACGTTCGATTACTATGTTGAAGTATTCCAAGATACGCGGCTGCTCATTATAGTGCTGAATACGTTCGTCATCGCATTGTTGTCGGCGGCGCTATCGACCGTCCTTGGCGTACTTGGTGCGATAGCCATCCACCAGATGAGACGCAATCGGCCGAAGCAGACGCTGCTGACGCTGAACAACGTACTGATTGTAAGCCCGGACGTTATTATCGGCGCTTCATTTTTAATTCTGTTTACGATTATCGGCATTAAGCTTGGTTTCATGTCCGTGCTGTTGTCGCATATTGCTTTCAGTGTGCCGATCGTCGTCATTATGGTGCTGCCGAAGCTGGAGGAGATGAGTTCTACGCTGATCGATGCGGCGCGCGACCTGGGCGCAAGCTCGTGGAATGTACTCACTAAGGTTGTGCTGCCGTATATCAAGCCGGGCATATTCGCCGGTTTCTTCATGGCGCTGACGTATTCGCTCGATGACTTCGCCGTTACGTTCTTCGTAACGGGCAACGGCTTCTCGACGCTGTCTGTCGAGATCTACTCAAGGGCGCGTCAAGGTGTATCATTATCGATCAATGCGTTGTCGACGCTGCTATTCCTATTCACCATTTTGCTCGTTATCGGCTACTACTTCATTAATCGGCGGAGCAATGGCGGGGCTGGCAAGGCCGGTAAGGAGGGACGGGCATGAAACAGCTGGTTAGAATGTTCGCGACCGTCATAGTAGTTGCGCTGGGGCTTATGTATTTGACTTCTTATCTGAATTCCAGCGAAGGTTATACGGGCGGCAATACGCTGACGATCTATAACTGGGGCGATTATATCGATCCTGAGCTGCTCGATCGGTTCGAAGAAGAGACCGGCATCAAGGTCATCTATCAGACATTCGATTCCAATGAGGCGATGATGACGAAGATCGAACAGGGCGGTACGACGTTCGATGTGAGCATTCCTTCCGAATACGCGATTAGCAAAATGAAAGAAGAAGACTTGCTCATTCCGCTCGATCATTCGAAAATTCCGAACCTAAAGCATATCGACGAAAACTTCCTGAATCTATCGTTCGATCCGGACAACGCGTATTCGATCCCGTATTTCTGGGGAACGGTCGGCATCGTCTACAACCCGGAGCTGGTGGACGGCATTGCGTTCACGAGCTGGGACGATCTCTGGGATGAGCGCCTGCGCAATCAGATTCTGCTGCTCGACGGCGCTCGCGAAGTTATCGGCATGGGGCTCAACAGCCTTCATTACTCGCTGAACGATACCGACGAGGCGCATCTGCAGGAGGCGAAAGCGAAGCTCGGTACGCTGACGCCTAACGTGAAGGCGATAGTCGGCGACGAGATCAAGATGCTGCTTGCGGGTGAGGAAGCGGCGGTTGGGCTTGTGTGGTCTGGCGACGCGTCGGAAATTATGGGCGAGAATGAGAAGCTGGACTACGTTGTGCCGCAAGAAGGCTCGAACTTGTGGTTCGACAATATGGTTATTCCGAAGACGGCCAGCAATATCGATGGGGCCCATCAGTTCATTAACTTTATGCTCGATCCCGAAGTGGCGGCGCAGAACACGGAGTACGTCGGTTATTCGACGCCGAACAAGGATGCGCTGGCGCTGCTGCCGGAGGATATATCGGGCGATGAACGGTTCTACCCAAGCGAAGAGTTGACGAGTAAGCTTGAGGTGTACGACAACTTGGGCAAGAAGATGCTGGCTCACTACAATGAGCTGTTCTTGGAGTTCAAGATGCACAGCAAATAAGAGTAAATGGGGAAACATACATCATGAATAAGAAGTGGCTGAACTATGCCGGCCTTGTGCTTGTTGCCGTTATATGGGGGGCGAATTTCGGTATTTCGCGGCTTGCGATGGAGTCCTTCCATCCGATCGTCTTTTCATTTCTGCGTTTCGGCGTCGCGATCCCGTTCTTCTTCCTTATCTTGAAGCTTACGGAGGGCAGTGTCGGTGTCCCGTGGCGTCTCGTTCCGAAGCTGATGCTAATCGGATTGCTCGGCATTACGCTGCTTGAAATTACCGTCATGTACTCGATTAAGTATACGACGCTTGCGAACGCGTCATTGCTGAACGTAGCGCCATGGCCGATCTTCGTTGCCTTGTTCGCGCCGCTCTTCACTCGCGAGACGATTACTTCGCGGCTTGTGGTCGGCGGCGTCATCGCGATGATCGGCGTATGCTTCGTTATTCTTGGGGGCGATGAAGGCTTCGCGCTTTCGTCCGACAATATGCTTGGCAATGCGATGGCATTCGGCGTCAGCATCATCGGCGCTTTGTTCAACTTAAGTTCGGTATCGCTTATGAAACAGTACTCCGCTCTGCGTGTGAGCACGTGGACGATTGTATTCGGGGCCATCTTCATGCTGCCGCTGACGATCGGCTCGTGGGGGCAGACCGATTGGCAAAGTCTAGGGACGGAGCAGTGGTTGTCTATTGCATATAACGTACTTATCTGTACGGTGCTTGCATTTGTCGTATGGAACGCTTGCATGTTCAAAGTAGGCGCGACTCGCTCGAACTTTTTCCGTTACGCGGTGCCGGCTGCAGCGGTTATAGCGGGCTATATTTTGTTCGACGAGCGGATCGCTATGCTGCAAATAGGCGGGGCGGCGCTTATGGCGGCCGGACTTGTATGGATCAGCGTAGAGCGCAAGAAGGCATAGGTTGGCAGGAGAATGTTTCAAAAAGACTGCTTCGAATGAGGTCATACGACCTTGCTCGGAGTAGTCTTTTTTTGTTGAGGTCAGCTGCCGTTGCCGGAACGGATATTATCGCTGATTCGTAGCTATTACGGTTCTTTCAGTCCGTAATGACGAGGAAATGGTGCAAATTCATTCGTTAGTGCCGTTCCAGTCCGTAACCTTCAAACGATAGATGGAGGACGGCTGACAAGGATAAGATACGGCGGAGATGAGGCGATCGAGGGCGGTGGGAGAGGTTAGTCCGAATCGGCTGGGGAGCCGATCGTATTCGTTTGGAGCGGCGTTTCAGGCTTGGTTTTTGTTGAAAACCTAACACGTTTTGTAACATATTGTGAACAACCGTTTTCACGTACGATTTTAGGTGAAAATAACCATATATTTAAAGTTTTTAAGAAATTAGAACAGAGAAAAACGTTGTAATGACGGCGATTATTGTTTCTCATGTCAGGTGTCAATCTACCTAACAATCAATGAAACTCTATTTAACAATGGATTAAAACGTAAAAAATTTGCATTTTTGCGATAAAAAATAGTTTCAAAAAGGGTTTGAAACAGGTAAAATGAAAAAATCGGCGTTCAGTGCAGCTCTAAAAGAGTACTGCGCTAAAGCGAACATTAACAAAAAAGGACGGATATACAATGACTGTAAGTGCAACCGCAAGTACAACAAAAGAAACATTAAACCCGTACGAAATTGCTCAACAGCAAGTCGATACGGCTGCTGCTCTGTTGCAGCTTCCCGAGCATGTTACGAATATCTTGAAGCACCCAAGAAGAGTATTGTCCGTAAGTTTCCCTGTACGCATGGACGATGGCTCGGTTCGTGTATTCGAAGGCTATCGCTCCCAGCATAACGATGCAATCGGACCAACAAAGGGCGGCATCCGGTTCCATCCGGACGTAACGCTTGACGAGGTAAAAGCACTGTCGATGTGGATGAGCTTCAAATGCGGCGTTGTCGGCTTGCCTTACGGCGGCGGCAAAGGCGGCGTTATCTGTGACCCGCGCACGATGAGCAAAGGCGAGCTTGAGCGCGTTAGCCGCGCGTTCATGGAATCGATCGCTGACTTCGTTGGCCCGGACAAAGATATTCCGGCTCCGGACGTATACACGACTCCGCAAATTATGGGATGGATGATGGATACTTACAGCCGTCTTAGCGGAAAATATTCTCCAGGCGTCATTACAGGCAAACCGCTTATTATCGGCGGCTCCAAAGGACGCAACGAGGCGACGGCGCAAGGCTGCGTCTACACGATATTGGCTGCGCTTGAGGATAAGGGACTTCCGGTTAAAGGCGCGACTGCGGCTATTCAAGGCTTCGGCAACGCCGGACGTATTGCGGCGCGTTTGCTTAGCGAAGCAGGCTGTAAGATCGTAGCGGTGAGCGATTCCAAAGGCGGTATCTATAACGCGGAAGGTCTTGATGTAGAGTACATCGGACAACTGAAGGATACAGCTTCGATTAGCGATTACGGTAAACAATATGCAATTTCGAATGAAGAGATTTTGGAGCTGGACGTTGATATTCTCGTTCCCGCTGCGCTGGAGAACGTTATTACATCCGTGAATGCAGACCGTATCAAAGCGAAAATCATTGCCGAGGCTGCTAACGGACCAACAACGCCTGAAGCGGATCGCGTACTGCATGCTAAAGGCATTACGGTTATTCCTGACGTGCTTGCCAATGCAGGCGGCGTAACGGTATCTTACTTCGAGTGGGTTCAAAACTTGATGAATTACTACTGGAGCGAAGCCGAGGTGCTTGAGAAGCTGGAGACGAATATGATTCTGTCCTACGTAGCTGTTCGCGATTTGGCAGCAGAGCACAAGACTGACCTTCGTACGGCAGCATACATGATTTCGATTAAACGAATTGCGGCAGCTATGGATGCTCGCGGCTGGATCTAATAATAGAAATTATTATGTTATTGAACAATATGAAGAGGTGAAGGCATCATGAAACAACAAATCCGTATTGGTATTGTAGGTTACGGCAACCTGGGCCGCGGGGTAGAGATGGCGATCAAGCAAAACCCGGACATGCGTCTGGACGGCATATTTACGCGCCGCGACCCAGCAACGATTCCTTCCGAGGTTAAAGCTTTCCATATTGACGATGCTGAGAAGCTGACAAGCGAGTTCGACGTTATGATTCTATGCGGCGGATCGGCTACCGACCTGCCTGAACAGGGGCCGCAGTTCGCTAAACTGTTCAACACCGTCGACAGCTTCGATACGCATGCGCGCATTCCGGAGTATTTCGAACAGGTAGATTCGATTGCCCGCGTTAGCGGTAAGGTGAGCGTGATCTCGACTGGCTGGGATCCAGGTTTGTTCTCTCTGAACCGTCTACTGGCGGAGTCGATCCTGCCAGAAGGCAATGAATATACGTTCTGGGGCAAAGGCGTTAGCCAAGGCCACTCCGATGCGATTCGCCGGGTGAATGGCGTTAAGCATGGCGTACAATACACGATTCCTAGCGATGAAGCCGTGGATCGGGTACGCAGCGGCGAAAATCCAGAGCTTGCAACACGCGAGAAACATTTGCGCGAATGCTACATCGTTGCGGAGGAAGGTGCGGATCAAGCGGCGATTGCCGAGGAGATTCGTACGATGCCGAACTATTTTGCCGACTATAACACGACGGTGAATTTCATCGATGAAGCGACGATGAAGGCGGAGCATTCGGCTATGCCTCACGGCGGCATGGTGCTGCGCAGCGGCAAAACAGGCGTGAACAGCACGCAAATCATCGAATTCGGCCTGAAGCTGGACAGCAACCCGGAATTTACGGCGAGCGTGCTCGTTGCGTATGCACGGGCGGTATACAAGCTGGCAGCAGAAGGACAAGCAGGAGCGAAAACGGTATTCGATATTCCGTTTGCTTACTTGTCGCCGAAGTCCGGCGCGGAGCTGCGCAAGGAACTGCTGTAGTATTATATAAGTAGGAACGAAGCGATTCGAAGGGAAGCAACTCCCATCGGGTCGCTTTTTTTTCATTTTTTACTTAACGAATCCAGAACACCTTATTTGCTAATTTCAATAATCGTTTCTGAGGAGGAAACAGTAAATAAGGGTTTGAGGATTCATGGTTTTGAGTCTTTTACAAAAACTCCAAATATCGCTTACATAGGCTTAATAGTTGGCTTGTACGATGGTATCGACCTAGGATGCGCTCGGTTCTAATCTGAGAGTATCGGATAGGTACATTCAGATCGGGAGATCGTAGGGGGAACTATTGTGAGCTTCGTACGCAATACTAACAGCACAAGCATTCGCAAAGCACTGCAGGTTGCTGCTGCAGGACTTATGGCAATTACCTTAATCGGACCTGTTAACTTGGATAAGGCGGAAGCAGCTGCTGCAACGTTCTCGATGGAGAAAATAGCAAGTTACGACAGCGGAGCGGGCTATCTGAACGCCGGCACGGAAATCGTCGTATACGATTGGAAAGGCGAGCGCGCGTACTCGACCAATTCGGCCGAGAAAGCGATTGATATTATCGATCTCTCCAAGCTTGGGCAGGAAGAGACGATTGAACGAATTAACCGCATAACGATTGACAGCTTCCATATTGACGGATTTACGCCGGACGGCGTAACAAGCGTTGCGGTTTCTCCGTCGGGAGACTACATTGCGGCATCCGTGCCTGCAAGCCCGAAGACCGACCCGGGCAAAGTCGTGTTTATGAAAATGGACGGTACGCAGATTACATCAGTGACGGTAGGTTCGCTGCCGGATATGCTGACATTCTCGCCGAACGGCAAGCAGCTGTTGGTTGCCAATGAGGGTGAGCCGAATGGCTATTATGAGGCATCTGTCGATCGGGAAGCTTCGATCGATCCGGAAGGCTCGGTATCGATTATCGACGTCACGGGCGAGATTGACGAGTTGACGGATGCGGATGTGGCGACGGCAGGCTTCGGAGACGTTACGATACCTGAAGATGTGCGGATCTTCGGGCCTAGATCGAGCGCAGCTCAAGACTTGGAGCCTGAATTCATCGTTGTATCGGCCGACAATAAGAAGGCGTATGTGTCGTTGCAAGAAAACAACGCGATGGCAGAGGTCGATCTGACCACGAAGCAAGTGACAAGCGTTCGCGCGTTAGGCTTCAAGGATCATTCGCTCCCAGGGAATGGCCTAGATGCTTCCGATAGAGGAGATGTTATCGATATTAAGCCGCAGCCCGTGCTGGGCATGTATTTGCCGGATGGAATGGCTATTACGAAATATGGAAGCAAGTCGTATATCCTGACAGCCAACGAAGGCGATGATAGAGAATACGATGGTTTTGCCGAAAAGAAAAGAATTAAAGCGATCAAGGACAATATCCACCTAGACGCGCAATATTACGAGGGTTTCACGCAGACGGAGCTGGATGCGTATGTTACAAGCAATGCCTTCGGTACGGACAGCATGCTGGGTCGATTGAACGTCTCCGCGGTTGACGGTCTGAACGATGAAGGCGTCTACGACAGGCTCTACAGCTACGGCACGCGTTCGTTCTCCGTGTGGGATGCAGAGACAGGCGCACTCGTATTCGACAGCGGCGATCAGTTCGAGCAGTTGACGAAAGATCATCCTTTCTTCAATGCAAATAACGAGGAAAGCAACATGAAGGACGTACGGAGCGCGGCGAAAGGTCCTGAGCCGGAATACGTGGAAGTCGGCACGGTCGAAGGCAAGACGTATGCGTTCATCGGACTTGAGCGCATAAGCGGCGTCATGGTCTATGACATTTCGAATCCGAAGAAACCGACTTACGTCACTTATATGACATCCCGTGTGGATGGCGACATAGAAGCTAACGAAGCCGGCGATATTGCGCCGGAAGGCTTGAAGTTTGTCCCGGCGGCGAAGAGTCCTACAGGCAAGGCGCTGCTGCTGGCGGCGCATGAAGTGTCCGGAACGATTGCGGTATACGAAATTACGGCTCCGAAGCAGCCGAGCACGCCAACTGTGCCGGAGGTAACGCCTGAGCCGAGCCCAAGCGCGACACCTGAGCCAACGCCGACACCTACGCCAACGCCGGAAGTTAAGCCGGGCGAGTTGAACGTTACGGCAGAGCAATTCGCAGATAAGCTAAAGGCGCTGCCAGCGGGCACGAATGAGCTTGCATTCGATGCAGGTGCGCCTGGCGATAACGGAATTACGGTTGTGTTGCCAGCGGGCGTGAAGAGCGCGGCTGCTGCAAATCCGAACCTTGTGATCGTCATTGAAGGCGATAACGTCAGCTACGAGCTCCCAATCTCGGCAATCGATTGGAATGTGGTTAGCAAGCAGCTTGGCGGAGATGCGGTTAAGCTTACGGTATCCATTCGTCCGGCAAACGGAGGAACTAACGAGCAGATCGAGCAAGCGGCTGTTGGCCAACAAGTAGATTTGGTCACAGGCGCTCTGGAGTTCACTGTCGTTGCTGAAGGCGCTAATGGCAGCAAATATACGATTGCTTCTTTCGGAGGAACGTATAACGACCGTACGATTACGTTAGACGGTACTTCGGTTAACGGAAATACAGCAACAGCTGTACGCTTCGATGAAGCGACAGGCCGACTCGTATTCGTGCCATCAACGTTCACGGCGGCTGGCGGCGATACGATTGTTAACATGAAACGCAACGGAAACAGCGTATATACAGTCATTAACGGCAGCAAGACATTCGACGACGCGGCCTCCCACTGGGCGAAGCCGGCAATTGATTCGCTCGCATCGAAGCTTATCGTAAGCGGCGTGGACGAAAATCATTTTGCGCCGAACAAAGCCATTACGCGTGCAGAGTTTACTGCTATCATCGTTCGCTCGCTCGGTCTAAATGAAGCAGCGGCCGGCAGCGGCTTCTCCGATGTATCGGCAAGCAAATGGTATGCGGGTGAGATCCAAACGGCCGTGCAAGCAGGTGTAATCAGCGGCTACGAAGATGGAACGTTCCGTCCGGAGCAGACGATAACGAGGCAGGAAATCGCCTCGATTCTGATGAAAGCCGTTCATTATGCAGATGCCAACACGGCTGCAGCGATTGCGGCGAAAGCTGAATCGCTGAACCCGTTGTCTGCTATTAAGGATGCGGGCTCGATAGCGGCTTGGGCGAAGACAGCTGCAGCTGAAGCATTGGCTGCGGGCATCGTGGAAGGCAAAGCCGACGGTGCATTCGCGCCTGTTGCCAAGGCTACGCGCGCAGAAGCGGTAACGATGCTGCAACGGACGCTTAAGCAGATTGGATTCATTAACTAATCATGAAATGAGTTAGACTTGAGACTCGGTCACCCGGGCAAGCGCATGAGGCTTGCTGCGGGTGCTCGGGTCTTTTTTTTAATATGTCCATGATTGCGCGCTTCGGCGGCGATTTCCAAATCGAGTGAAGGCAGGAAACAAAAAAGTGCGGACAAACCCGCGCCAATCCGATATAATCGTCTAAGTCGATAATAAGAAGAATTGGAAATTGAGGTGCAGTCGCTTGCAGCAAAGGTATGACCAATTGGATTCGCTTAGAGGGTTGGCCGCATTGGCTGTCATGATCGGACATTTTTTCCTCGTATTCATGCCTATGGCTCAGAATACATCAAGTATGGGTTATTTGGAGTATCCGCTAAATGTGCTGAAATATTCGCCGCTGCATGCTTTTTGGGGCGGTCATGAAGCAGTGATTATGTTCTTCCTGCTTAGCGGCTTCGTACTGTCGCTGCCATTCTATAGCAATAAACAGCAATCGTACCCGAAATACGTCGTGAAACGGATTTGCCGCATTTATTTGCCGTTCGTGGCCGCTTTGTTTATCGCTATTTTATTCCGTGAGGCGGTATTTCTGAAGAAGCTGACGGATTTGACGCCTTACTTCAACAGCCTATGGACACGGTCGCCGGATTTTGCTTCGATCGGTGATCATTTACGATTCATTACCAACTACAATACGACGAAATACAATCCGATTATATGGACGCTTGTCCATGAGATGCGGATTTCGCTTCTATTCCCGTTCGCTATGTTTTTTGTGGCAAAATGGGGCTGGAAGGCTGGGGTGCCGCTTGCGATTGGTCTGTCGCTCGTAAGCATGTATTTGCTCGGAGCCATCGAGACGCGCTACACGACAAACTATGTCATTTCGCTGCATTATGCATCCTTCTTCGTTGTCGGGGCGATGCTGGCCAAATATAGAGAGTCTCTCAAGCAACTGTACAACCGCATGAATGGTTGGCTGGCGGCCGCGGTGTTGGTAGCGGCGTTATTCAGCTATTCGTACAAATGGGTCATTTACAGCAAGTCGTTCGCCAAGCATATTACTGAGACGCAAGGCGATTGGCTAATCGCGCTAGGCGCTTCGATATTTATCGTGGCTGCCATGTCATCGGCTCGCGCGACGAAGCTGCTGCATCTGAAGCCGCTATTATTCCTTGGCAAAATTTCATACAGTCTCTACCTGTACCATATGATCATTTTGCTCACATTCTTGCATAAGTTAAACGGGACGATGGACCCGGCGTTTATCGCGCTGATTGCATTCGTTGCTTCATTCGGAGCTGCGGCAGCCAGCTACTATTATGTAGAGCTGCCTTCGATCCGGCTTGGCAGGCTGTTGACTGGTTCTCGCAAGCAGCAACACACGCAAGTAGCTGCAAAAGGCAAAACCTCGGCAAGTATGTAACTACAATAGAAAGCCGTCCTTCTCGTTTGAGAGGACGGCTTTTATTATTGTCCATTTATCCGTGCGAGAACTGCTGACGGTATTTGCGAGGGGAGATGCCCTCGTATTTGGCGAAGCAGGAGGTGAAGTAAGCGGCGTGATTGAAGCCGACTTCCTCGGCAATTCGGGCGACTGCAAGATCGGTTTGCAGCAGCAGCAGCTTTGCTTGCTCGATTCGGAACCGCAGCAGGTAGTCGAACGGCGCGCAGCCGAACTCCTTCTGCATGCAACGGGCGATATAAACCGGATGGAAGTTGATGCTCTCGCCAAGCTGCTGCGCCGTAATGTCCGAGCGATAATGGGCGCGCAGATAAGAGGCGGCTTTCTCCGCGCAGAGCGCTTGAGGCGAAGGGCCCCCGAGCTCGATCGATGCCGACAGGTGTTCAATTACCTCTTGGAAAATAAGCTGCTGCTTCCAGCGGACGCTCGGAATATGATCGTTCATATTAAGCTGGACGAGCCGTTGCAGCGAATCTGCCATTTTCGTAGGCTGAAGCAGCTTGGTGAATTGGGGCAGCTGCTTGATGAAGGTTTTTGTAGTATAAATATTATTTGTATGCGCTGTCATAGCAGGGCTGTCCTCGGCGGGCCTTTCGAGTACGCGCTCGACTACGCTCCAGTCGCCAGTTGTCTGAAAATGAATCCAATAATACGTCGTATGCTCCTTATTCGCGTTTGTCGCATAATGGTGGGCATCGGGACGGAGGATGAGCGCGTGTCCGGCCTCCACGTCGAAATGGTTGTCCTCTTCCCCCATATAGAGGCATCCGCTAGTTACTATAAGCAAATCGAATACGCCGATGTTGCGTCTGCTGGGGTGCTTGCGCCCTGCGGGAGATTCGGCAGGCCCCCCTGTAATGTAATGGGGAAGCGGTGGAATAGTCATCTGGATAATCGGCATAAGGGGCAAGCCTCCTTGATTGTATTCGTTCACGTATAGGAAAGTATATGATAGTGCACATACTTTCTCTATACGTTTCGACGAAACGTCGGCGTCTATAGTTAGGACGCCGCCAGGCGTTTCTTCTTAGTAATCGAGGTTGGAATTTTTATAGTTTCGGTTGTAAAACTGATACATCAAGCTCAGTATAGCATCTATAATTTGAAAAGACGATGGTTGAGACTGATGAGGATGAGACCGCAGTGGGGCGGCTCGCGCAGGGGGATTATAGAATGGCGGATCACGGGAAAAAAATATCTTTATGGGTGCTTGCATGGCCTATTTTTATTGAGTTGTTTTTGCAGTTTTTGCTCGGAGCGGCGGATACGCTCATGGTCAGCCGAATATCGGATGATGCGGTAGCTGTAGTCGGCTTCTCCAATCAGTTGTTTCAAGCGGTAACGACGCTGCTTGTGACGGTAGCAAGCGGGGCGGGCATTCTGATCGCCCAGAAGCTTGGCGCCCGCCAAACAGGCGATGCGAGGACGATCGGCATTATGTCGGTAACAGTCAGCGCGGGTATAGGCATTTTGCTCAGCGTCGTGCTATACACGTTTCCAACGGAGATTGCTGCGCTGCTGAAGCTACCCGACACGCTGCTTCCGCTTGCTCAGACTTATATATCGATAGTTGGCGGGGGCATGGTTCTTGTGGCGCTTATGTCCTCGCTGAGCACGGCGATTCGCAACACCGGCAATACGAAAGGGCCGATGTACATCGCGATTGGCATGAATGTGATCCATGTTATTCTCAACTATGGATTCATCTTCGGAGCGCTTGGTTTACCGAAATGGGGCTTGCTCGGCGTAGCGGTATCAACGGTTGTCTGCCGACTGCTTGCGTCGATTGTATTGTTCATTATGTTCCTGTATACCTTCGAGCGCCGCATAGCGATTAAAGATTTCAAAACGTTCAACGGCAAGCTGTTTCAGGAAATATTGCGCATCGGCTGGCCGCTTGGCATTAACATGTTCTGCTGGGTGTTCACGCAGCTGCTCATTTTCTCCTTCATCGCGATGCTTGGCACTAGCGAGCTTGCCGCAAGGACTTACATGAATACGCTCGAATCGTTTTGCTTCATGTTAGGTTATTCGATTGCGCTGGCCGTACAGATTCAGATCGCCCATCTGTTCGGTGCGGGCAAGATCAAGGAGGCTTATGGTACGGCGTATCGGGCGCTGTGGATCGGGCTTGTTGTCGTTACCATAAATGCTTTCGTCATATATTTGTTCGGAAGGCACTTGCTTGGGCTATTCACGTCGAATGACGATATTATTGCGATTGGTGCATCGCTGCTCGGGATGAACCTGCTGCTGCAGCCGGGCAAAATGATGAATATGGCGCTTAGCAACTCCTTGAACGCGGTAGGAGATACACGCTATACGATGTGGCTGGCCGTCTTCTCCATGTGGCTGATCGCGACGGCGCTCGCCTATTATGTCGGTATCGAGCTGGGCTGGGGATTAATCGGCATTTATGGCTGCATGATTCTCGACGAGTACGTTCGCGGCATCTTCTCGCTGTTTCGCTGGCGCGGACGCAAATATTTGCGAATGGCCGAACAGAGGGAAGCGGACAAAGCAGCTGCAGCCTCGGTCGCGCCTGCGATTAGAAAACAAGCCGCTCCCGGCGTATAATAGACGTTAATAGATGATATAGATGATGCGAAGGGGAGAACGTCGGCTTATGGCTACTGGTTTAGTAATGAATGAGAAAATAAGAGCATCCGAAGTGCTGCTTACGGGACTGGACGGGGAAAATCTCGGCGTTATGTCGAGAGAGGAGGCGCTGGCGCTCGCTCGCGAGCTAAAAGTCGATCTTGTGTGCACGTCGCTTATGAGCAGTCCGCCGCCCTGCAAGCTTGTCGGCAGAGGGCAAGCGAAGCAGCAGCAGAGCAAGGATGCCCGCGCGGAGCGCGTGAAGGAGCAGTCTGCCAAGGTGAAGGAGCTCCGTTTGACGCCGCATATCGAAGAGCATGATTACGACACGAAGCTGCGTCAAGCAGAGAAGCTTTTGCAAGCAGGCAATGCCGTGCAGCTAGTCGTACGTATTCAGGGCAAAGAGGGCGCGCAGGCGAAGGCGCTGCTGGAGCGTCTTGTAGCGGATTTGAAGACATCGGGCAAGAAACAGTCAGGCATTCAAACCAGCGGCAAGCAAGCTCAGGTACAGCTGCTACCTGTATAGAAGTCACACGCGAATCGCGAATCGAGAGTGAGGCGGCTCATTAATATATGAGGCCAAACTCATTGTTTACAGCTAATTGGCGCAGTAGTACAGAATTGGTGAGTCAAACCTCAGCCGTCGTGAAGTTAGGTTCATGGGGAGTGAGGTTTGGCTCACTCTTTTGTTATGGAGGCCTGAAATGATGCCGAAAATATGAGGTTAGCTTCATACTTAATGAGCTTAACCTCATATTTGTTGCGCTGCAGTAACTTTTGTGAGTGGTAGGAGATAATAAGGGGAGCTTGAGGCGCAGTAGGATGAGTGAAGTTGGAAGTAAATAGGTTGACAGTATTGGAATCATTTAATATCATTTTTATGAAAATCATTATCAATTACATAAGCTACTAAGCTTATTCGACAGAAAAGGAGTTTCCGATGCTTCGTAAATTTTTTGCCTATTATAAGCCGTATAAGAAGCTTTTCTTCATCGACTTCTTCTGTGCGGTGCTGCTGGCTGTCCTGGAGCTTATTTTTCCGCTCGCGGTCAGCTATGTCATCAATACACTTTTGCCCGACGAGAATTGGGGTCTCATTGTAACGGCTTGCGCGGTGCTGCTCGTCGTATATGCGATTAATACGCTGCTCTCTTATGTGGTTACCTACTGGGGGCATATGCTTGGTATCAACATCGAGACGGATATGAGGAAGCAGCTGTTCGACCATATTCAGAAGCTTAGCTTCCGTTTCTTCGACAATACGAAGACAGGTCATTTGATTTCTCGGATGACGAACGATTTGTTCGAGATTGGCGAGGTTGCGCATCATGGTCCAGAGGACATGTTCATTGCCGCTATGACGCTCATTGGCGCGTTCGGTATTATGCTCTTCATTAATCCAGAGCTTGCTGTCATTACGTTTATCATCGTACCGATCATTATTTGGCTCGTGCTGCTGTTCAACGGCAAGATGACGAAAGCTGCGAATCGACTGTTCTCCGATATGGCCGACTTCAACGCGCGGGTCGAGGATACGGTCGGCGGCATTCGCGTCGTGCAGGCGTTCTCGAACGAGAAGCATGAGAGGAAGTTGTTCAAGGTGAACAACTTGCGTTTCCGCGAGGCGAAGCTGATCTCGTACAAAATCATCGGCATGAACTCCTCCATCACATATATGCTTATGCGTCTTGTTTCCGTATTCGTCTTGATCGCGGGAACATGGTATGTGTTAAAGGGAAGTCTGAACTATGGCGACTTTGTTGCGTTCGTTCTATTGACGAATATTTTCTTCAAACCGATCGAGAAGATCAATGCCGTCATCGAGAGTTATCCGAAAGGCATTGCCGGTTTCAAACGCTACACGGAGCTGATGGAGACCGAGCCTGATATTGCGGATAAGGCTGATGCGGTTGAAGTCGACGGGCTGCAGGGAGATATCGTCTACCGCAATGTATCGTTTGGTTACGAGGGCGTAGCGAAGGTGCTGGAGCATATCGATCTTACGATTCGGGCGGGCGAGACGGTTGCTTTCGTTGGTCCGTCCGGCGCAGGCAAGACGACGCTTTGCAGCTTGCTGCCGAGGTTCTATGAGATCGATGGAGGCAGCATTTCCGTCGATGGATACGACATCCAGGATATTAAGCTGGAATCGCTGCGCAAGCAGATCGGGATTGTGCAGCAGGATGTCTTCCTGTTCGCGGGAACGATACGCGAGAACATCGCATACGGCAAGCTCGGTGCATCGGATGAGCTGATCATGGAAGCGGCGCGGCGCGCGAAGCTGGATGAGTTCATTCAGTCGCAGAAGGACGGACTGGATACGGTTGTCGGGGAGCGCGGCGTGAAGCTGTCCGGCGGCCAGAAGCAGCGTCTCGCCATTGCGCGGATGTTCTTGAAGAATCCGCCAATCCTCATTCTCGACGAAGCGACATCAGCGCTGGATACTGAGACGGAAGCAGCGATACAACAGTCGCTGGCTGAGCTGTCCGTCGGCCGTACGACGCTCGTCATTGCTCATCGATTGGCAACAATCAAGAATGCGGACCGTATCGTCGTCGTCACCGAGGATGGCATTTCCGAGCAAGGCCGTCACGACGAGCTCGTGGAAGCGGGCGGCATCTACAGCCGCCTCCACAAAGCGCAGTTCGGCGGCGCAGGCGTAGGCGCGAGGTAACGATCAAAGGCAGTTCCAACGGGTCATAGACCGCGTCGGAACTGCCTTTTTTTGATTTGGGCTGCTGAGCGGAATAGAGCTACAAAACAGCTCTATTCAACAAGTTGAGGTGTGTTAGGAGCAGATAGAGATAGAAAGTATCTCTATCAGCAAGGGAGTGTGGTGAATGAGAGCATACGGCGGGGCTGCTGAGTGGAATAGAGCTAGAAAACAGCTCTATTCAACAAATTGAGGTGTGTTGGGGACGGATAGAGATAGAAAGTATTTCATCTGCAAGGGAGAGCGGCAAATGAGAGCATACGGCGGGGCTTCTGAGCAGAATAGAGCTGTTAAATATCTCTATTCAACAAATTAAGATGTGTTGGCGACCAATAGAGATAGAAAGTATCTCTATCTGCAAGGGAGAGCGGCGAATGAGAGCATACTACACAAACACAAAGAAGAGGCGGGGGGGGGGGG
>NZ_JBANSP010000045.1:0-30855 GCF_037167145.1 Paenibacillus sp. YIM B09110
AATCCACGCACCTGCGTGAGGTGCGACAGGACGACAGCGACGGTAACGGAGCGTACATTGCATTTCAATCCACGCACCTGCGTGAGGTGCGACGCAAAACTTCGTAATGGTGAGCTGAGCCGATGCAGAATTTCAATCCACGCACCTGCGTGAGGTGCGACAGGGGCAGCTTACCTCCTGGAATCCTTTGAACGAATTTCAATCCACGCACCTGCGTGAGGTGCGACTGATTACGTTATTCTTGTCAACCTTGAGAAAACCATTTCAATCCACGCACCTGCGTGAGGTGCGACGCCGAAATTATACGTATGATTCGCCATATGTACATATTTCAATCCACGCACCTGCGTGAGGTGCGACCCTATTGCCGAGGACGTGTACTTTCCACTGCTGATTTCAATCCACGCACCTGCGTGAGGTGCGACTGCGGTACGAGGGACAGACCTTGTACATCGTACATTTCAATCCACGCACCTGCGTGAGGTGCGACCATACCACTCTCTAAATTAACAACGTATCACGTTATTTCAATCCACGCACCTGCGTGAGGTGCGACGACGGGCTCAACGTACACGGCGCAATGATGGATATTTCAATCCACGCACCTGCGTGAGGTGCGACTTGCCGACCGCGTCGACTTCGACAATGTCTACAACATTTCAATCCACGCACCTGCGTGAGGTGCGACAGCATGCCACAACACGGAGCACATGGGTACGGCTATTTCAATCCACGCACCTGCGTGAGGTGCGACTTGGAGCTCTTCGATGCTTCGGGCACAAAGGTGTCAATTTCAATCCACGCACCTGCGTGAGGTGCGACGACCGTAGAGGACATTCAAAGCCTTCCTAATGCAATTTCAATCCACGCACCTGCGTGAGGTGCGACGGGCGCGAGGGGCTTTCAGTCGTTGAAAACTTGGATTTCAATCCACGCACCTGCGTGAGGTGCGACAAGGTAGAGAGTATAGACATGAATATTACCGTAATTTCAATCCACGCACCTGCGTGAGGTGCGACAGCCATTTTTGACCAAATCACTAATGAAATGATTATTAAAATCAAAAATATGCTCAATACATAAACAAAAAAAGAAAGTCCAAGGTTTATTTCAACAAAATCGCCCAAAATATTCTAACTCTTTAGGTGCGAATCCCCCGGGAAATTCATGTTCGCTATACATTCGCACCAAATACTTCAAGGTACTCAATCCGACATTCTTGAATAATGGCACACGACTAATTATTAATTCAACAAGACAACAATGTTACCTTGAGCATAACATATCTTCTTTCAATCCACTTACTTTTTCCAACTTTGTATCCAACACTACTCAAAACACGAGGATCACAATATCGGTCCCACCGGGCAGCAAGAAGGGAACCGGTGTACACCCTTGAGCAATCGATCCTGATAATGCTAAGCAGCTTTGGCAATTGAGCAAGTGGTTGGCCGGCTTGAAGTTTATATTTTAAAACAAATGAGGGACTGCCCATAACATATATGGCACAGTCCCTCAACTCGTTAGTATCCAATTAGAATCTTTCTTCGCCTACGACGCCTTGGATAAATCTCTCCAGCGCTGCCGTATCGGAAATATTGCGGTTGCATGCCTCGCTGCTTGCGCATAAATAGTTGCCGATCGCCTTATAATAGTCTGCCGAAGCGTTGGCCGGCTTTGACTTCGTTAAGGCCGTGAATAACGCGACTTCCTCATGCCGATTGCATACGAAGCATACACTCTTCTTATTAGTCGGTGTAAACCTGCCCTCGACTCCAACAAGCTTGCCGCCTAGCTCATACACAAGATACATCCGGCTTGAAGCAATATCAGTCCAACCTAGATAGGTCATGTGACTGCGATCAATTGTACCCATATTGGGAGTCTTCAGCTTCTTCACCTTCGGAAACAGCTTCTTAATCTGCTGATCCGTTGCTTCCACGAAGCTCTCTACATAAGGCACAAGCTCCTGCAAATAGGCCTGAAATTGCTCCGTTCTTTGCATAGCCGCTACGCTCTCAAGCATTTGCTTTTGTTGCTCTGTCGCCTGCGGGAACGACTCGTTTATTTTCATTAGCGTGCTTTGTCGGACAGCTTCGATAACTTTCCGGTCAGCAACCGTATTGCACGCATGCTGAAGCTGGCCTACCAGCTTCTTAATCAGGTTATATTGATGGTTTCTAATGAATGGTGTTGTCATTGCTTCTCAGCCCCTTATTATTATTGAATAGCCAATAAGGTGCAAAGCCCATTAATTAGAAACGATAACGATATACGCAATCGCGGGCGATCTATTAATGCTAGCGAATCACCCCATACAAAGTATCGCCCCTCCTATCAGGCTTTGCATGAGTCGCTACTTTTTCCGGCAAAGTGTTTTGCCATCTCTACCGACCTCCTCCGATGAATCATAATTCATTATAATACGACCACCTTCCAGCTTCAACATGTGCCAAAATAGCGACGAATAACAGCTAATTGTTGACGATGATAATCGTTATCAATATAATGGAAGAAGATACTTATCGCCTTTCAATCGGGTAGTCCGATTATTATACATGGGAAGAGGAATTCACATATGAGCGATCAACAGTTGGAATTATTCGATGTTACGATTATAGGCGGCGGGCCTGCCGGCTTGTATACCGCTTTCTACAGCGGTATGCGCGATTTGAAGACGAAATTGATCGAGGCGCGTGAAGAGCTGGGCGGCAGAATACTAATCTACCCGGAGAAAATGATCTGGGATGTCGGCGGCGTAACGCCAACGCTAGGTGAGAAGCTCATCCAACAGCTCGTTCAGCAAGCCAAAACATTCGACCCGACTATCGTGCTCGGACAGCATATTACCGCTTATGAGCGCCAAGAGGATGGTACGCTCATTCTGACTTCAGCCACGGGAGAACGCCACTGGACGAAGACAGTCGTGCTAGCTATCGGATACGGCATCCTTCAGATGGCTAAGTTAGAGATCGAGGGCGCTGACCGCTACGAAGTAAGCAACCTGCACTATACGGTTCAGGAATTAGAGATTTTCCGAGGCAAGCGGGTGCTCATCTCCGGAGGAGGCGACTCCGCGGTAGACTGGGCGAATGCGATCGAGCCGATTGCCGCAAGCTTGACTGTCGTGCATCGCAGAGATAAGTTCGGCGGTCATGAGCGCAACGTAAGGCAGATGAAGTCTTCCTCCGCCAACGTTCTTACTCCTTATGCCGTCGATTCCCTGCAAAGCTCCAACGGCAAAGACATCGACCAAGTTATTATCAGCCATGTAGAGACGGGTGAGAAGCAGCACCTGAACGTCGATGCGGTTATCGTCAACCACGGATTGCGGTACAACTTTGGCCCGATCAAAGAGTGGGGCCTGGATATGGGCGACTGGAACGTGAACGTATCCAACCGCATGGAAACGAATATTCCAGGTATCTATGCAGCGGGCGACTTCGTCGATCATGACAGCAAGGTCCACCTGATCGCCGGCACATTTACCGACGCCGTCAACGCGCTCAACAGCGCCAAATTATACATCGACCCACAAGCCGATAAAGTCGCTTACGTCTCCTCGCATAATGCGAAGTTCAAGGAGAAGAACCGCGAGCTTGGCGTTCTGGTTGAGGATGACGAGCATTAATAAACAATTATATAAAAAAAGGCTTAGCTCCGAGGGAGCTAAGCTTTTTTTCGTTCGATGCTCAATGAAGTGAACAAGCTCTGTTGTTGAAATAACGGGAATTTCCCCTGCTTTTTTTTCAGGAATAACCCATCCATTTAGAATAACAGGAGTTCCTCATGTTAATTTCGCCACAGTCACCTATTTGACCCTTGTACAGAGATATTAACAGGAGAAATTCCATCAAATCGTGAAAAACAGGCAAGTTGAGACTTAATAACGGTACAATTTCCAGTTATCTGTTCACACATTGCTACCTTATAACGGGTTCATAGCGAGAAGCGTCCCAAGTATGACCGACACGGCTTCCGCGCGAGTCGATGGCGCTGCCGGAGCGAACTTGTTGCCAGGCGTCACCTCCGCTTGGATCATGTTATGCTTCACAGCTGTGGCAACACTATCCTTCGCCCACTTCGGAATAGCCGCTTCGTCCGCATAGCCGGTCGCCGCTCCAGTAGATAGCGCCAGCTTCGAAGCGCGGACGACCATGGACACCATCTCCGTGTGGGTGATGCCCGCGCCCGGACGGAATGTGCCGTCGGTATAGCCGCTAATAATACCTAACGCCACGGCCTTCTCTACATAAGGGAGCGCCCAAGCCGCGATCTTGTTTTTGTCTTTGAAGGTTAATGGCGCTCCCGCAACAGCGGGATTCAAAGCCTTAATTAACAACGTAGCGAATTCAGCACGCGTAACGCCGCCATTCGGCTTGAAGCTGCCGTCTGTATAGCCGCTGGCGAAGCCAAGCTTCACAGCGGTAGCGATCTCATCCTCAGCCCAATGGCCCACTGTATCTTTGAACTTGCCGGAGCCCGCCGCAGGATCTTCAACGGTAACGGTGCAAATATCCTTGTATCCGCCAACGTCCGACTTGGCGATGATCTTGGCAATACCAGGGTTAACCGCTGTTACTTTGCCGGAGTTGTCCACCGTTGCGATATCCGGATTCGCACTGCTCCACACGACTTTCTTGTTCACTGCGTTAACTGGCAGAATGGTCGCCGTCAGCGTATCGCTTTGTCCCTTCTGCAGTGTTAATACGTTTTTGTTCAAGCTAATGCGGTTCAGAACGATTTTGTCGATGTTTACGAGTTCCTTGCTCCATATTTCCGTAAATTTAGGGTCCAGCCTAATGATCGGCGTATCCGGCTTAATAATTGGTGAAGTGACATCCGGCAATATAATATCAATATCGATCGGCCCAAAGATATCAGGGTCTATAATCAATTTGACTTTCGTCCGGACAAGCGTCGATATCCAACCAAGCGATTCCGCATCCGTTAACGTGTATTTATCTACAATCGGTGTAACCGTATACGCATAAATAATATCGTTTTTCTTCGCCGTTGCCTTATCCTCGTAAACAAGCGGCCCGATATAGTCTTCCGTATTGCTAACTACGAACGTCTTCGTGCCGTCTGGACCGTCGCGCTTAATCTCGTAATACGATTCCATGTTCGTATTATCCGTCCACGTAACTTTCACCGTTCCGTCATTGTTCGGCGTTGCGACCAAATCCGAGGGAGAGCTTGGCTGCAGCACTTTGTAGGGACCAAGAATCCGTTCGTCATAGCTGTTGTCGCCTATAAAAGGTTTGAATAGTACTCCCAAACGAAGCCTTACCGACAAGTAAGCGGGATCAATCGGAATTTGAAAAATCGCTCCCGAGCCAGGCGCTCTGAACCAGGATGGATTGTTGTCCAAAGCAAAGTCTACTCTTGGTATCTCCGTCGTCGTGAAATGACTGTCATCCGTATACGAAAAACGATACGTTCGCCCGGCAATCAGATAAGGAACGCTCAACGGTTTTTGCCCTACCCAAGTATCTCCACCTTCATAAACGCTGTACGTGAGTATGCGAGCTATCGCAGACGCACTTGGAATCGGGCCTAACGTGGACGCGAATAGGATGATCGCGAACAGCGCCACCGCGATCTTTTGAAACCATTTCATTAAATGACCTCCTCAATTCAAGCGAATAGCTATCCATTTTCCTTCAAAATGTATGCTTGCTCGTGAGGAGTGATTCCGAAGATTATGACTTAAAGTAGAAAGAGATGATATTGCGCATTCACGGCAATTCTCCGCTAACATCTGCGCCGTCCGCATTAGAAAAATACTCCTTCAACCCATCCACAATAGCCTGAGCCACGCGGTCTTGCCAAGCTTCGTCCAGCATTTGCGCTTCTTCCTGGGGATTGGTCAGAAACCCGAGCTCCATGAGAATAGAAGGACTCTCATTTCCATCAAGCACCTTCCAGCCTTCCTGCTTGACTCCCCGATCGGGAAAGCCGGTTACCTCGACTAGCTTCCTATGAATGATGTTCGCTAGCGGAAAGCTGCTAGCCGCATCGTAATAGGTCTCCATCCCGGCGACGCCAGAGTCCTCATACGTATTGCCATGGATGGATAGGAAAGCATCGGTATTCAGCTCATTCGAATATAAAGTCCGATTCTCCAGCTCGATGAAAGTATCGTCCTTGCGCGTCATGTACGGATTGTACAGCGGGTCCTCCTCAAGCAGCGCATACACCTTCTGAGCCAGTGACAACGTAAAATCTTTCTCCTCTTCTCCGCTTGCACCGTTTGCTCCAGGGTCCTTCCCGCCGTGACCGGCATCGATTACGATTGTAAACCCAGGTAGCTCGGCTTCCGAGGGCGAAGAAGATCCGCCGGCATTCTCCAACTCATTCGTGACTCCAGAAAGAGCTGAGTCGCCATTCGTATGGACCGGTGGCTGCTGGTCATAAGAAGGCCAAAGAATAATAGCCAAAGCGATAATACCAAGCAAGAGTACGAGACCGCGAAGCCGTGAACGACCTCGCTTCCTGCCTATCAAACCTCTATTCATATTACCTATTTTTCTCGATTTAACTTGCATTCGCGTTCACATCCATTTGCGATATCGTATCTTTATAAGAGCGCTCCATTCTTGCTTTGAAAGCATCTGAAACCGACTTATTATCCTTATATCCTTCCGCAGGCAGAACCCTGTACGTGTATACGGAGCCGCCTAGCTCCTTATCTCGGTACACCCATGTTGGAACATAATCGACCTTGCTAATGACCGTTTTGTTCGTTTCGAGGTTTTTGCTAATCTCGAAGCGAACAATGACGCCGTCCTCCGTGTACACATTATCGAGTGTCTCGGCCCTTTGATTGGATATGAAATTGCCCATCGAATAGATAACAAACGTTTGGTCCAGCCATTCCGATCTTTGAATGACATGCGGGTGGCTGCCAAGAATAATAGCAACACCGGAGTCGGCCAGCATCTGAGCCAGCTCTTCCTGCCTGCCGGACGGCTCGCGCTCATATTCATTGCCCCAGTGGATCGATGCAACGATAAGATCAGCGCCTTGCGCCTTCGCATATGCAATGTCTTCCTTCATCTTCCGCTCATCCACGACATTGATCATGGCATCCAGCTCATCCGCCGTAAGCATGCTCTCGAGTCCGTTGACATGCTCCGTATAGGATAAAATAGCAAGCTTGATGCCTTTAACATCCTTCATCAGCACCCTCGATTCCGGTCGGCTCGCATACGTACCGACGGTGTCCATAGCGTGATTACGAATCGTGTCCAATGTTCGAACGATGCCGTCCTTACCTGTATCGAGACTATGATTATTGGCGGTAGTCATTACGTCGAAACCCGCTTCCCGCAGCGCATCTACCGCTTCATCAGGCGAGTTAAAGCGCGGATATCCGGAGTAAGGATACTTGTCCTTGCCGGCCGTTGTCGTCTCGAAGTTCGCGATCGCGACATCCGCTTCTTCTATGATCGGTTTCACCACTTCGAATACCGGCTTAAAATCATAGCTTCCCGCATCACCTAATGCGCTTTCTAGCTGCGTGTTATGGAACATAATATCGCCGACGGCTGCAAGCTGAATCGTAATGTCTCCAGATGGTTCCGCTTCCGATTCCTGCCCCTGCTCCAATACTGTCACCGCTTGCGGCTTCTTGCGTTCGCCATCGCCCTTGTCTGCGCCAACGATGCCCCCGTATCCCTGTATCCAAACAACAGCGCCAACTGCCGCTCCGATGATTGCCAATGTGATTACGCCTGCTCCCAGCCTCTTCTTCCATCCCCCTCGTCTCCGGCTCATGATAGTTGCTCCTCGTCCACATATTGTTCATAGGTCAATCCGCTCTCGAACACCTTTGTCGCCAGCTCGATACCTAAGTACCGAATATGCCATGGTTCATAGATATAACCGGTAATGTCTTCCTTGCCCTTCGGATATCTAATGATGAATCCATATTCGTGAGCATGGGCCGCCAACCATTTCCCTTCTTCCTTCTCGCCGAAATCTTCCGTCAGCTTGAGCGATACGCTTTCGCTCGTTACATCCATCGCAAGGCCTGTTTGGTGCTCGCTTTGGCCTGCCTTCGCGCTATAACGATTCGCTGCTTCCTCTCCCGCCTGCTTGGCATAACCGGCGAACAGTGCCTCTTGCGTCTTGAAGGAGCGATATCCTGAACGGGCATACAGCTTATGTCCTTCCTTCTTCGCCCCGGCGAACAATTGATTAAGTGCCGCAGCCGGCTCCTCTCTCAGTTGATTCACTTCGGGATTCTCGAGTACCGTCGGCACCTCCACCTTCACTAAGTCCTCCGGCTCATCGGATTCTACGAGAGGATGCTCCCGATTGACCAATGCCTTGATCGTCCAATCGGCCGCGATTTTGTCCGCTTCTATCACATCAGCCATTGTTTCTTTCAACGGCGTCTTCTTTGGAGGCAAACCTTCTGCTTTCGTCCCGCTTGCTCCTTGCACCTGTGCCTGCGGGTCCGCATCTCGGCCGCCACATGCGGTCGTCACCCAAAGCGTAATGACCGCTAAAGCTGTTACGGCTGCAAGCTTCGTCCATCTCTTTCTTGTCATTGCCTACTCTCCCATCTTCATCGGTGACATGCTGCTAGTGTAACGAAGCGGCATATTAGAAGTGAGATAGACTTGTAATGAAGTTGTAAAATATCAAAAAAACGCAAAAAAAAGAGACTGAAATCAGTCTCTCTCACTTCGATATTCCGTACATTCGCTTGCCGATCCACAGCTGCAGGATGGTCATAATATCTTTGTAGAAGCCGACAACTTCGCCAGAGAGCGCGTTAATCAGCACACTTAGCTCAACGACGTCGCTGTCCTTTTTCTTATAGTACAGCTCCGTCACATATCCGCTTAAATAGTAACTGTCGTCCCACTCCAGCTGGCCCTGCGTAAAGTCGCCCATCGTCACGATGAATTGATCGGCTTTGGCTACCATGCCGGCAATATCGTATTTTTTCTCGACGGACGTTGGACGCTTCTCCGCATTTACTGTCGAGAGGCCGACAACTTCGCCGTCCTTTGCATTCATGACGACGCCGTATACATCCTCGGAATCGTATTTGTTAACGATCGTGGACATGTAGATGCCGTTAGCGACCTCGCTTAATTGCTCTTTATACTCAACTAGAAATCCCAGCTTCATTTTCATATCGTTCGTCGCATCGGCCAATACCGCTTTGATCTGCTGTTGATTCATAGAGGTCGTCTCGATCAATATATCGTCCACCGACAGATTATGGCCAAAGTACTTGTTCACCGCATTGACGCTGAGCGTCTTGACGGACTCTTCCGAAAGCACGCCGTTGTATTCCACCTCTTCTGCCGGCTTGTCCTGATTGATTTTTTTGACCATTACGGTATTTTTCGGGATCCCCGAGTAGATGCCGCCGCATCCGGCCAGCAGCATACTGAATACCGAAACAACGAGCAGCGTTGCGATCATTCTCATGTTCCGCTCACCTCGATTGCACGGTTTGGTTGCCCGAAAATAACCCGTATCGTTGTGCCATGCCCAAGCTCGCTGGACACCTCGATAACGCCATGATGAAGCTCCGCAATGCTACGGCAGATCGACAGCCCTAAGCCCGCTCCGTTATTGTTCCTCGTTCGTGCTTTGTCCGCCATATAGAACGGCTCGAATATGCTAGCGATATGCTCCTCGGCAATTCCCTTTCCCTCATCCGTCACTTCTAGCACGCAGTCATCTCCTCGTTTCGCCGTACGGATCGTGACTCGTCCCTTCTCGCTCGAGGCTTTGACCGCATTGTCCACTAAGTTGAAAATGATGACTTTAATCAAATCTTTCTCAGCCACCAAGGGGCTATCCTCGCACAGCAGCTCAAGTTCGATCGCCTTCGCGCTGGCAATTAACCTAAGCGAAGATTCCATCTCCGATACAATATCCTTCAAATTGTCCGGCTTCATCAGCGGATTTCTATCGGTCAGCAAGATTAAATCCATCAGCTTTGTCGACAACGCCTCGAGCCTCTTGCCCTCATTGTAAATCACGTTAACCCCTTCAAGAAAAGCCGCCTCGTCGTATTTGGTCGTCCGCATATAGTTGGCATAACCGATAATCGACGTTAACGGCGTCTTCAGTTCATGGGTAATATTGTTGATGAAACGCTGCTGCGCGCTGTTGTTGCGCTCCAGCTCGATGATTTTATCCTCCACGACCGATGCCATCTCATTGAAATTAGTCGCCAATATGCCGATTTCATCACGGGATTTCAGCTGTACACGCTCCGAGAACTGACCTTGTGCGATTTCCTTGGCTGTCCGTACCATATTCTCTATCGGCTTGGTTAGCCCTTTGCTGATGAAGAACATAACGATCATATAGAGCAAGCATGCGGCAATATCGATTTGAACGAATAAGCGGTATTGCTCCACCCGTTCGGCATAAAGCGGCGTAACATCCTTGACGTAGGTGAATACATAGCTTTTCTGATTAATGTCCGTTACGTTCGTCGTGAAGAGCATCGTCCGGCTGTCGATGTCTCTCAAAATATATTTGATCTCATCCGGCTGCAGCCCCTTCTGTTCCTCGCGGTCTGCCGGCATGTCAAAGTCCAGGTTACTATAGATCGTTTTGTTCTGTTCGCCCGCAATTTCAAGGTAGTTGCCTTGACCGCTGTTCTTCTCCACGAACTCCTGGGCGATATTCGTAAGCACGGTTTTCTCGTAATCAATAGAATCGTAAATACGCAGAATCGGCACGATCGCGTTCACGCTCGAGTTGATGCTCATGTTCGCGCTCAGCGTGTTGTTGATCTCCTGCAGCAGCATTTTGCTATGGTTTCGCTCAATGACCATGATGGAAGCCGCATTGAATATGACGATGAACGTAATAATAGAGAACAGACATATTTTCTGCCAAAATTTCATCGGCTAATCCTCCAGCCTATAGCCGATTTTGAAGATCGTCTTGATGTGCTCCTGCAAGCCTAGCTTCTTCCTTAAAGACTTAATATGCATATCGACTGTTCTCGTCTCGCCGTAGAAATCGCCGCCCCATACCTTCTCAATAAACTGCTCCCTCGACAAGGCGATGTTCTTATTCCGGATCAGAACGATCAACAATTCATACTCCTTCGGCGTAAGCTCGGCAACCGTATCGTGAGCCGTCACTTCACGCTTGTCCAGATATACTCGGATATGGTGAAAGCCAAGAACCGAATCCTCCTTGCCATAACGCCTTAATACCGTCTCGATACGCGCCAGCAGCTCGATCGCCTCGAAGGGCTTAACCATGTAGTCGTCTGCTCCCAGCTTCAAGCCGCTTACTTTGTCGAACACCGATTCTCTGGCCGTCAAAAAAATAACCGGGATTTCCAGCGGCCTTATCTTCTCCATCAGCTCGAAGCCGTCCATACGGGGAATCATCACATCGAGCAGGATCAGGTCGATCTTGCCGCTGCGGATCGTCTCCAGCGCTTCGATGCCATCATACGCCTGTACAGTCTCATATCCGACGATCGTCAAGTTCATCTTAATAATATTCGATATCGAGGTATCGTCCTCGACGATAAGTATTCGCTTATTCATTGCCGGTTCAGGCCTCCAATTCACATCCCGCAAGCAATCGCTGCTACACTCCCAACATAGCATAATTTCGCAGGAAAGAGAAAGAGCCGCCCCGCAAGCCTAATAGCTATAGGGACAGCCCATATGGTTAATCTGTATTAGGATGCAGCCTGCTCGCCAACCAGCTTCCAGTCCGATTGGGTGTAATTGCCCATATGCCACAAGGACACGCCCTTCAGACCGTAATACTTAGCGAGCCATAGCTTCTTCGCTATACTTTGCGTATCCTCATAAAATAGTTCATGACTGCTGCGCCCATCCACGAAATTCGCTTTTGTCACGAAATAAGGCATCGGCCATGAGACCTTCACTGCTGACATCGCCAGCCGCTTCTCTACATCCGCGATGGCTGGGCTAAGCGCAGATCCGGTGACGCCATTCGTCGTTACCCACTGATTGGCCTGCTTGGAGATGCCCAGCACGAGCTTCTCCTTCGGTATAACCTTCAGCGCCGTGGTTACCGTATCGTTAACGAGCGGCAGCGGAGCCGAAGGCAGCCTGCTCGCGTCATGGGTGAAGTCATATGCCATCAGGATAACGGTATCTGCCAGCTTGCCGATCTCCTTCAGATCATAGCCTTTGTAATAATGGATCGGAGGCACGGCGACGGACAATGTGCGCGAGCCTAACTGAGCCTTCAACGCTTGCAGGAATCGCACGTAATCTGCCGCGCTTGCCGCATCCTTCAAGCCTTCGAAGTCGATGCTCACGCCGGTGAACGAATAAGCCGGATCGTTCACGGTCGCTACCAACGATTCGATAAAGGCAGCTTGAGCAGGCAGATCCTTTAAGAAGTCTGCCAGCTTGCTGCTGCTGTCTGCGAATACCATCAGCTCCTTCGAGAGCCCCGCTGCATCGGCCGCAGCAATGACCTCCTCGTAGCCGTTCGGGATGCGATTGACCGTCGCACTCGTATTCAGCTTAGCCGTTCCCGCAGTGCCATACTCTAAGTGCGACCAACCGAAGATTACATTCGCGAGCTTGTCCATCTGATTGATCGCAGGGTAAGATTGAACCGCATAATAGCCGGTAAAATCAACCTTTTGCCCGGATATCCGCTTGTCTATTAACCGGTAAATAACGGCTGCCGCCTGCTTGCGAATAAGCGGCTCAGCGGGCTTGAAGCCGCTTGAATCGCCCTCCATAATACCGCGGTGCGCCGCATAATATACATATGGCTGCATGGAAGCCGTTATAGCGGAATGATCCTTGAAGGCTCTTGCATCTCGTTCCTTCTTCCACTCCGTGGACAACCATTGCTTCCTTGTCTCTTCCTTCTCCGAATCCAGCAGCGACTGCCCTACCAGCATCGCAACCTCTTGTCTCGTAATCGTCTTCGTTGGTTGAAACAATCCTTTGCTATCTAGTAAACTATCGATCCATCCACGTTCATAGGCAGCAGAAATGAACGGCGCAGACCAACGATTCTGCGCCACATCGCCTGGCGTTCGGGATGCGGCAGCGCTCGTATCCAATTGTGCTGCCATGACGAGCAGCTTAATGAACGCTTCTCTCGACAAGTCCGCTCCCGGTCGGTAGGTGCGATCCTCATAGCCGTTAATAATGCCTAACGCCGATAATGTATAAATAGGCTCGAGCGAATAATCGTTGACCTCGTCCTTGAATGGCTGAAGCTGAACGTCATAGGCGAACGCGTTATTCGCGAATAATAGTACAGATATAAATACCAACACGCTTATTTTTCTAACCATGATAATCTCCTCTCTTAATCACGACTCTATTATAAACGGCCGAAGAGAAGAAATAGTTACAAATCGCGAAACAAGAAAAAAACACATCCTCATGCGGATGCGTTTCACATTTACTTTGCTTTTTACTTTATTAACTCATCTATTTCGCTTTTTAATAAAAGGTACCTATGAACGCTTCTCATGATCGGCACTTTCGTTAAACTGCTTTTGTCTGCATAGGTTTTCATTTGATCTTTAGAGAGACCTAACAACTGGCCCGCTTCTGTTACAGTTAAAACTTCTTGATTACTTGTCGCATTAAAGGTTTTTTTCACTTTAAGATTCCAGTCTTCGAATTCGTTCATAGATCGTCCCAACCATTCCTATTCTTAGCCAATACCTTTCTTGGCTTCATCCTTTTATTATAACAGATGGTTAGGTTTTCTCCTAAACATCTACTTCTCCTTATTCCTATACATCAAGATTAAAGAAAGGATGAAGACAATAAGAACCAGAGACATCGTATTCGTAATCAAGAATGCATAACCAACGCCATCAAGCGCTAAGCTGACCGCATAGACCTCCATAAGTCCGATGCCGGCGAATAGCAGCCAGAACGTTTTCTGATTCAAGTCCTTCACCGATTTCGTTCGAATGATTTGAACAATTTGCGGAATCCATCCGAACGATAGAATAACGCCACCGATAAGCTGAAATAGGGCAAAGAGCATAAGATCCCCTCCAAGTGAAGCTTATGCCGCTATTACCCATTTCGTGACGAATGCCCGCAAAATAAGAAAAAAACCGTGCAGCAGCAAGCAAACTGCAATTTGCACGGTTCTGGGTATTCGATTTAAGGACGCGAGAAGGTAGCTACCACGGCAGCGCCTCTCCTCTATGAAAGAACCCTCCCGTTGGCCCGTCTGCCTGCAGCGTCGCTAAGGACACCGCGGTTTCGGCTCCTTCGTGTACTTCCATTGGAGCATGCTCTCCGCCCATATCCGTCTTCACCCAGCCCGGGTGGCAGGCATTCACTTTAATGTTCGTGTCTCTGAGCGCGATAGAAAGCTGCGCGGTCCAGGCATTAAGAGCCGCTTTCGAGGTCGTATAGGCGGGAACCGATCTGCTGCCGTACATTTCGTCAGAAAGGATCGTTCCGACAGAGCCTAGAATACTCGATTGGTTAACGACTCTTCCCTCCGGACTCGCCTTCAACAGATGAAGAACGGCTTCCGTCAATGCTTGAGCGCCGAACACATTCACTTCGAACGTGCTTCGCATCACATCCACGTTATTACCCAAATGATCCAAATAAGTGCCTGCATTATTAATAAGAATATCCAGTTTGCCGTACTCTTTCTCGATATGACTGGCTACGGACCCAATATGGTTAGCATTTGTAACATCTAATTCCACTCCATAGGCATGAATGTTTTCCGCTTGCAGCCCTGCTGCTGCTTCCTCTGCTTTGGCCAGGCTACGCGCGCCAAGCAGGACGGTGACGCCCTGTCTGCCAAGCTGCCGGCCTATTTCCAAACCAATGCCTTTGTACGCTCCGGTAATGAGTGCGATTTTGTTATTCATGCTTATCATCCTCCGCTACCATTTTTTTACTGAACGGTACATAATGTTTAAAAAAATACTCAATAAAGCAGCTTGAGTATTTCTTCAACCGCATTTGCGATATAAGCGCGATCGGGCTTAGACTTCCTCGCTACGGAAAGACCAATGGACGAAACCATCATAGCATGCGCCAAACTCGAAGCGTTCAAAGTACTCGAAAGCTCTCCCTTGCGAATGCCGTCCGCTATCGTCTGCTCGAATATATCGATGGTCTTCGTTTGAAAGTCTTTGGTGAACGCCGCGAAGGTTTCGTCATGAGGCGCGAGCTCTACCATTGTATTGACGCACAAGCACCCAAAATCCGGATTGTTCTCGCCCGCTCCATCAACAATCCCGTACAAGTATACGCGGAAAGCTTCTTTGACAGTCGGTGTGTTGCGCATTCTATTCTGAATGAAGGAGAGGCTTAATTCCGAATACTTGCTAAGCGCTGCTTCGAACAGCTCCTTCTTCCCGCCGAAGGCAGCATACAGACTAGGTCGCCGGATGCCCATCCGAGAAGTCAGATCGCTAAGCGAAGCAGCCTCATAACCCTTCTCCCAAAATACATTCATCGCAGCGATCAATGCTTCTTGTTCATCAAACTCTCGTGGCCTTACCATTGCTAAATCACTCTTTCTGTACCGATCAGTATATAACAATGGTAAATGATGCCACAAGAAAAGTCAAACAAATTAATGGTTGTCAGTTCATCTTCTGTTGGTGCAATATCGCGTAACCATATGCAGGAAGCTCATAGCTCAATCGACCTTGCGCGGCGAGGACTTCTTTCCCTGACAAAACATCAGTCCAGGCTTCCCCGGCTACCATCGTCCTTAAGGTTGAACTTGTCTCCGAACGATTAATGAGGATGACGAAGCGATCCTTGTCATCTTGACGCTCGTACATTAAATGCCCATCATTGTCCTGATTTCGTACAAAGGTAAGTGCTCCGTCTTGCAGCGCAGCATATTGGTGACGCAAGGAGATGAGCTGCTTGAAAAACTGAAGCAATTCGCCGTCCTGCTTCTCCGGATCCCATTCCATACATTTGCGGTTATCGGGATCATAGCCTCCATCCATACCGATCTCATCGCCGTAATAGATACAAGGCGCACCTGGAAACGTAAGCTGGAACAACGTTGCGAGCTTCAGCCGCTCCAGGCTGCCGCCGCATAACGTAAGCAAACGGACCGTATCATGACTGCCGAGCAAATTAAAGGCAACTTCATTTACTTGTCTTGAATAGCTGGCCAATTGTCCGCTAAGTCTATTAACGAGCTCCGATGCTCCGATTCGATTGTGGGCAAAGAAATCGAGACATGCCTTCGTGAACGGATAATTCATGACCGCATCGAATTGATCCCCAAGCAGCCATGGCAAAGAGTCATTCATAATTTCTCCCAAAATGTAGGCTTCCGGATTGACGCCTTTTACGGTTTGGCGGAACTCTCTCCAGAAAGCATGATCCACCTCATTCGCTACATCGAGTCTCCATCCGTCGATTCCGACTTCATCAATCCAATATTTTGCGACTTTCAGAAGATACGCTTTTACTTCGGCGTTCTCTGTATTCAACTTCGGCATGATCGGTTCAAAGGCGAACGTGTCATAGGTCGGCAGGCCATCCTTCACGGTGAGCGGCCATTCGCGTATGTGGAACCAATCGGCGTAAGCGGAATCGGCTCCCTTATGCATGACATCGACAAAAGGCTCGAACGTGTGGCCCGAGTGGTTGAATACGGCATCGAGCAATACGCGAATTCCTCGTTCATGGCACGCGTTCACGAGCTGCTTCAACGTATCGTTCGTTCCGAAATGCGGATCGACTTTCAAATAATCCTTCGTATCGTATTTATGATTGGTCGTACCTTCGAACACCGGGTTCATATAAATCGCATTAATGCCGAGCGTGCTCAAATAGTCTAGATGATCGATAATACCCTGGAGATCGCCTCCGAAAAAATTATGCGGAGTTGGCTTGCCGCCCCATTGCTCCGTCCCTTCAGGATCATTGGACGGATCTCCGTTCGCGAACCGCTCCGGAAATATTTGATAAAACACGGCTTTTTTCACCCATGCCGGCGGCTTATGAACATCAGCAGGATTTAGGAACGGGAAATCGTATAAGCCTTCATAAAAAATGACCGGAGGTTCGTCAAACAGGCCCTTCTCCTGCAAGTAGACTGTTCTATCACCATCATTCAAGGCAAAATAATAAGCCACCCTGCGAAGCTTCGGCTGTATGGCAGCTTCCCAATAATCGAACTTGCCGTCAGATACCCAATGAACCATAGGGATACAATCATTTACGTGCTCCCAGCTATATTTGTCGCCATAATAAAGAGTAATTTGTTTGATATCCGCTTTCTTCGTTCGAATTCGGATATGCAGGGTTCGGTCATCATAAGCAAAGGTCCAATTAAATTTGGAACGGTGGTAAATCGCTTCTTCATTCATACTCGTGAGCACTCTCCTTTGAATTAGGTAGATTAAGACAACGCAAAAAGGGCCCAACCCCGCATACACGAGGTTGAACCCAAAAGGTTGCATTGCCTTTAATTTCCACAAACTTAACATAGGAATATCGTTACGTCAATCTTTTTTCTTATTTGCTTTTCTTATTTGCTCGTTGCGCTTCTCTTGGCAAACCACTCTGACTTTGGCTTACGCACCGGCCTAGCTTTAGGTCCGTCAGACTTGGATGCTGCCGGCTTTGCATAGTTCGATTTGGATGCTGGCGATTTGGATGCTGGCGGTCTGGCGCCAGCTGGTTTCGAAGCTTTTGGCTTAGCAGCTGCAGCTGCCGCCATCGCTGCTTTGGTAACAGGTCTATTCCGCATTGCATACGGATGTTCTTTTATTTCAGGAATGTTTTTACCGATCAATTTCTCAATGTCCTTCAAATTCGAAAGTTCCTCCGCTTCGCAGAAGGAGATCGCGATCCCGCTATTTCCAGCTCTGCCTGTACGGCCAATACGATGCACATAGGTTTCTGGAATTTCGGGAAGGTTGAAGTTGAACACATGTGAAAGCTCATCCACATCAATGCCTCGTGCCGCGATATCCGTTGCCACGAGTACTCGCGTTGCGCCATTCTTGAAGTTTCTTAACGCATTCTGACGATCGTTTTGCGATTTATTGCCATGAATGGCTTGTGCCGTAATTCCTGCGTGAGACAGATCTCGCGTAACGCGGTCGGCGCCGCGTTTCGTCCGAGTAAACACGAGCGCCGAAGCAATCGTTTTATCTTGCAGCAAGTCGTTCAATAACGCTTGTTTCTTCCCGTTTTCCAACAAATAAATCGATTGCTCTATTCGATCTACCGTAGAGGATACCGGCGTGATTTCAACTTTCACCGGATTGATGAGTATCGATTTAATCATTTTCGATATTTCAGGCGGCATCGTTGCCGAGAAGAAAAGGGTTTGCTTCTTACTAGGCATTTTGGCAATAATTCGTTTCACATCATGAATAAAGCCCATATCGAGCATCCGGTCAGCTTCATCAAGCACCAAAATTTGAACATGCTGCAGATCAATACGTTTTTGATTGATAAGATCGATGAGTCGGCCCGGCGTTGCGATAATAATATCCGCGCCTTGATTAAGCGCACGCTCCTGCTGTTTCTGCGATACTCCGCCAACGATAGCGCAGCAGCGAATATCGGTATACTGACTATACGCCTTAATGTTGTCGGCAATCTGAATGGCCAGCTCTCTTGTCGGGGTCAAAATCAAGGAGCGAATGCGCCGTCCCGTATTCGGGCTCAGCTTTTGCTGGCTTAACAGCTGAATAATCGGCAATGAAAACGCCGCTGTCTTTCCTGTGCCCGTTTGAGCGCAACCAAGCAAATCTCGGCCTTCCAATACAGCCGGAATCGACTGTTCTTGAATCGGTGTAGGCGTTGTATAGTTCTCTTTACTTAAAGCTTTTAGAATCGAAGGTGAAAGGTTCAAATCATTAAATGTCATATTGTCTCCTTAGTTATACTTGCCTATATTAGTCACGCAAGCAACTATAAATATCCGTTGTAGCGGTCTCCACTAACCGTTTCATTACGTCATAACATACAAGTATAGCACAGTGCGGACGGAATTTTGACATAAAACGAAAAAAAACCGCGCAGCAGCACGGCTTCGCGGTCTTTGTCCTATCGTAAAAAATAAAATGGCTGTTTGCTAAAATGCCGTTACCAGCTTGTGCGCGGACCTTGCATGGAATCCGTAGCGCGGTCGATATCGTTCATCATATCTTTAATGCGATTCAACCCTTGCTCAAGCTGCTTCTGATGGGAATCGAGACGGTGGGCAAGCGATCTGATTTGCACTTGAGTCGGAGCTTGGGGAGCATTCGACAGCTCGATCAGCTCTTTCTCCAATGCATCAATGCCGATCAAGCCTGTTCCGAGCATTTCGATGCCGAACTTGGCTTTGTCAGCGAGATGGTCGATTCTTAGCGCGGTTTCCTTCGCTTGCTGGTTGCCCCATCCACCCATGTAGTTGTTTTGGCCAACTGGCGGTGTGTAATCGCTCATCGAGACATGCCTCCCTATTTCTGATATTTATCCGTGATTTCGTCAATCTTATTCGTAAGCTTGTCGATTTCGTCCGTCAAGTTATCGATTTCGTTCGTCAGCTTGTCAACATCCTTAATGTTGCGTTGAACTTCGTCGATATTGCCTGTTGCGGCGATCACTTTGGACATGACCTCTTGTGCAATGGAAGTAACAAGAACCTGAACATGGTCAGGAGCGTTCTGTCCCACTTGCCCGACCAGCCTGTCGATCAGCGGCTTAACTTGAGACAATGTCGTCGCAGCATTCGTTAATTCACGGCCGCAAGAGTTGAGCTCGGAGTCGATTTTGTCAGCGACACGGTCTATCTTGGATTGTGTAATCTGATCAATCTCTCTAATCACTTTATCGATATCATTCGCCATTTCACGTACTGCGCCTTTTCCTACTAACATGGACTACTCCTCCAGTTTGTTGACAAATTCTTGAATCATCTCTAATTATAAGGGAGAAGGCCTTGCTCTTCAATCCAAATAAGGGAAATCACGTCATTTATTTAGGAGGTTAACTAATCAGGATTAAATCCGAAAAAAAGCCGTTGCCGTCTTCGTCGTTGCCTTAGCGACGACCTCTTCAGGTTGCCCGATACAGTGCGCCACGGTGCGCAAAATATGCTGCAGGAATGCAGGTTCGTTGCGGCCGCCAGCCGGCTTTTCCTTCAAGTCGCGCGGCGTCAGGAACGGCCCATCCGTCTCGATCATCAGCCGATCCAGCGGAATCATTCGGACAAGCTCCCTCAGATGCTTGCCTCTTCGTTCATCGCAAATCCAGCCCGTAATTCCGATATGGAGTCCCATATCGAGATAAGCCTTCAGTTCTGGCTGCGTTCCAGTGAAGCAGTGGACAACCGCATTCTTCACCTCGTATTCCTTGAGCATTCCTACAAAATCCGTAAAGGCTTCCCGGTCATGCAGAAATAACGGCATGTCCAGCTCAATCGCCAATCGAATCTGCTCGCCAAACCATTTTCTCTGCACATCGCGAGGCGAGAAATCACGGTTATAGTCCAAGCCGCATTCCCCTATGGCAACTACTTCTCGGTTTGCCGCCAATTGTCGCAGCTTAGCTATCGTCTGCCCATCGCAGCTCTTCGCGTCATGAGGATGTACTCCCGCAGTAGCATACAGCTTCCCAGGGTAACGGCTCGCATAACGAGCTGCTTCCGTACTGTTCCTCAGGCTCGTTCCCGTAATAATAAGCGGCTCAACCTGATTCGACGCCGCCCTCTCTATGACCTGCTCGCGATCCTGATGGAATGAACGATGCATCAGGTTGACGCCGATATCTATAATAGGGTTATTCATAACTCTCTTCCTCCCCTTCCTCCGAACGCCATATCGAACAGCATGTCGCGGGTACGCCATCGGTTAACCACACTTCATTGCCAGCGTAATAAAAGATTACGCCTAGCTGCTTCGCCATTGCCGTATCCACCTTAAGTATAACAAGCTCGCCTCTTCGGCTTCCCGCCAACGCAGCGAAATGAGTGCCTTCCGATAAGTGCACGTACTGTCGGCTCATCGGATGGATCCCTTCTTTCATGATCGTCGGGAGTGCTTTCCCGTTCGTACCGTGGTATAGAACGGAAGGCGGTTCGCCAGGGACATATTGCACTCTGTCGTGACTATGGCCGTATCTCGCCCTAATGCGTCCGCCATCGATTTCGAAGCGCTGCTTATCCGAGTTGCGCACGACCTGCTCGATATGTTCCAGCTTCGTTGCCGACCACTTGGGCTGCGCTTGAATGGCATCCAATAACGCATTTATCGTACATGATCCATCCTCAGGGTTCAGTTCAACGCCGAATTGCTCCGGCGCATGCCGAAGCAGCTTGGTCATTAGTTTGCTCAGCGTATTTTCCGATGCTTGATCCAACATTCATTTCACCTAACTTTCCAATCCTATCTACGACCGATATTCCTTAGCTAAGATTATAACCCATTCCAACTGCATCGGAACGGGAATGAATAGTTAGAACCAAACGTTCCAGAATCCTCATCCAACGAAAAAGAACGGAGCTATTCGGATAACCTATTGCGTGTATGAAAAGGACCTCGGCTTTCACTTTGCAGTGGAGGCCCAGGTCCTTCGTTTGTTATTCTAGACATACTTCCACGTCGGGCGAATAGTTGTACGAAATATCGTATGAACCAACCTTACAGCTAGGTCGAATCAAGACATTTGATCGAAAAATCGTACATAATCATCGGCCGCGTAGATAGATTTATATACTTTTGTATGATAAATCGTATAAGTTTTTACAATTCACATCTTTTTAACTGGTCTTATGTGAAAAATCATACAAATTGACTAATAAGAAAACCGTTAATTCGTCAAGATGGGCGTGCACGACACGCCTTCCGTTTCAGATTGCATCGTAATCGATGACTATGCAAGAAGTACAACGGCAAGGGCGATAAGCGCCGGCAGCCCTTGCGTCACGACAATCGACCGCTTCGCCGTCAAACCTCCGTAGACAGCTGCAACGAGTACGCACGCTAGGAAAAACAATTGGATCTGCCGCCCGAACGCGTCATCCGGATGCAGCAGTCCCCATGCCAAACCAGCTGCCAGAAAACCGTTATACAGCCCTTGATTGGCCGCCAACGATTTGGTTTGCTCCGCAAACGCCTTCGTCGTGCCGAAGATGCGCATGGCCCGGGGCTTGGTCCACATGAACATCTCCAGAATCAGGATATAGATATGCTCCAAAGCAACCAGCGCGACGAGAATAACACTTAATGCAACCATAAGCTTTCACTTCTCCGTTCCTCGGATTAGGCCCGTTTCAAAGCCAATAATTGTTATTTTAATCGTCGGGAAGAGGATTGGCAAGACGAATCGCAGCCGCTTGGAAGGAATTTCAAGCAGGCTCTGTCGAATAAGTAGGTAGCACAGGACATGAACGAAGCAGCTCCACACCACCTGGAAGGAGTCACCCTATTTGCGATTCCTGAGAACCGATATTCGCCGGCCATTGGAATTTATTTCGGCGGGACAATTGCATTCGCTTCGCTCCTGGACCCATTCCCGGCGCGTGATCGACAGCTTCGAGATCATCGTGGGCGTCAAGGGGACGCTGCATGTCGGACAGCAGAACGAACGTTACGACGTCGGACCGGGAAACGTGCTCCTTCTGGTCCCGGGCGAGACCCATTTCGGATACCAGCCGAGCGAAGGGGAGCTTACGTTTTACTGGGTTCATTTCCTATGTCCCGATAACGCGCGGATTTGCGAGGAGGAAGAGTGGCTGCAGGACAGGAGCCGGCGGGAATCCGACGAACAGCTGGCGGCAAGAAGCGAGTTTGCTTATTTGCCCTTATTTTTCCGTTGCGGCCATCCCGACAAAATCGATATCCTGTTTCACCAGCTTCAGCATCTGAACAACTCCAAGCTCATTCATTATTCGGCCCTGCATTATCGCATGACCTCGTTGTTTTTGGAGCTGGCCGAGCAAGCGGAGTCCGGTCATGCGGCCGATTCCTCCATCCCCCCCGATCCGCTGGTGGCGGAAATCGCGGAATGGATTCGCATTCATACGGCGGAGCCGCTTACCGCTTCGAGCATTGCGGACAAATACGGGTATAACCGCGACTACCTGTCTCGGCTGTTCAAACGGTTTTTGGGCAGAAACCTGCATGAGTATATTTTGGCCCAAAAAATGTTCAAAGCGAAGTCGCTGCTGGCCGGAACTAACCGCACCGTCAAGCAAATCGCCCACGACGTCGGCATTCCGGACGAAAAATACTTTATCCGCCTATTCCGCAAACACGAGCATCTCACTCCAACGGGCTATCGCAACGCCTATTACCTTAAGCATATGAACGTCGAATGAAGCTATCGCAACAGAAAACCTTCGCCAATCGTATCCTGCGGATCTAGAACGAATTCGCATGACGCAACCAACCTGGCGCGGGCGGTTAACGTCCAGACCCGTTCCTTGCTGCCTTCATCTGCGGACAAGAGCATGCCTTCTACTTCTCCGCCCGCAAGTCCGCGGAAGCAATAGGATTTCCCGGGTACCGCATCTTCCTTGCTAAGCTTGACGAGCATCGCTCCAACTGCTCCAGCGTGCGGAGCGCGCAGCAAACCACCGTCGCGGCCGACTGAGGCAAGCGCGATATGGCTGCCGCCCCCCTTCTCGGTCAGCACGGTTTTCTTTCCTCCGCCTGCGAGTCTTCGCAAATAGGCCTCTATGACATACGCCTTATGGGATTGAAGCGACAGACCGGCATCAAGAGCCGGAATAATCGAGTACGACGCGAGCGCGGATGTCGTGAGTCGACATATGGCTGAACGTCGATTTTCCCCGTCTGCTTCACTGACCGCAATGATCCCCGTCTCCGTCTCGAACACGATTCCCTCGCAGGCAGGCCGCAATCCGGTTTCCGTCAAAGCCGAAGAAGCGCCCAGCGCATCCATTACGTCCGTCTCGCAAAGTCCCTCCGAATCGAATGTCATTAAGCCAAAATCACCGTTTCGCGACGACGTTACAACCCCGATACGCATCGCGGCATGTCCTCTTGGCTCATGCTGCAGCCATCGAAGCGGCGGATGGCCGCCATGCCATAGCCGCGTTGCCTTTTCCTTCAGCGTCTCTTGCGCCTGCCCTTCTGCGGTATCGAACAGTACGCGAAGCGGCCAGCCCGCGACATGGACGTCCAGCGCTCTAGCCATTCTACTAAATATCATAGCTATTCTCCCCTCAGTGATCGTTCGGAGGAACGAACAGAAAACCTTCGTTCAGCGGATCGTCCGAATTCGAATAGAATGTATGCATGCCCATGATCCGAGCCGATCCTGCGATTTCCGTAATGACAGCCTGCTTCTTGCCTATCTTCGTCTGCTCCAGTACTCTACCCCTGAACAACGATCCGACGATGCTTTCGTATACGAACGTTTCGTTCAGACCGATTTTGCCTTGCGCGAACATGGCAGCCAGCTTGGCTGAAGTGCCCGTGCCGCAAGGCGAACGGTCGATCCCCCCGGGAGGCACGACGACGGCATTGCGCAAATCCGCGTCCGAATGTCTCGCATCGCCGAAGAACTCGACATGCGTCACCCCGCTAATAAACGGCGATTCCGGATGCTCGACGACCAGGCTGCGGTTAATCGCTTGCCGGATACGCACCGCCTTCTCGATAATGGCTGCTGCGTTCGATGGCTCAAGCTGCATGCCTAGCGCGCGTGCGTCTACAATCGCGAAGAAATTGCCGCCATACGCAATCTGACATTCCACTTCGCCGATCTCCGGCACGTCTATGCGGCTTACGCTATGAAGAAACGCCGGAATATTGCGGAACGCGACTTGAATCGCCGTCCCGTCCCTAACCGTCACCTCCGCGCGAACAAGCCCTGCGGGCGTATCCAGCTTAATGACCGTTATCGGTTCCTCGACCGGCACAAGTCCGCATTCGACCAATGCGGTGCAAAAACCGATCGTATCATGCCCGCACATCGGCAAGTACCCGCCCGTTTCAATATAAATGACGCCCACATCGGCTTCTTCGCGACAGGGCGGCACCAAGCATGCGCCCGACATTACCTCATGCCCGCGGGGCTCGTTCATCAGCAGGCGGCGTATACCGTCATGATGCTGTTTCATATCGAGCATTTTATCCGCCATCGTTGCCCCTGCAAGCTTCGGCATTCCGCTAATAACGGTGCGGGTCGGATTGCCTCCCGTATGGGTGTCAATGGTGCGATACACTCTCGCTGCTTTCATGGCTGCCATCCCCCTCTCTCTTATTGAAGCGGCCGAAGCTCAGAGGCTCGGTTGGAATGCAGGTCGTCGCAGCATTGATGAGCAACTCCCCCATCAGCTTCCCGGTAACGGCAGCCAGGCTAATGCCGTCTCCTTCATGGCCTGCCGCAATATAGAACCCCGGCATATGTTCGACCTCGGATACAATCGGCAAATGATCAGGCGTCCAAGGACGCAACCCGGTATACGTGCGAATGATATGGAAATCGGACAACGCGGGATAAAAGCGGAGCAGCCGTCTGGCCATGCAAGCGATGACGTCCGGCCGCACCTCCGTATCGAAGCCGACGAACTGCCGGCTGGAGCCGATCAGAAAGTTCTGGCTTTCGGTCGGCTCGAAGACAAGCGCCACACCGTATTGTTCGGTCAAAGGATCGACTTTGCGCGTACCTCCGAATTTGGACATCAGGTACCCGAACTCCATCACCTTGCGCCGGCCGACCGGCAGCTGCCTGGAAGCGACGATAAGATGGCCCTTGCGCGGAATAATCGGAACATCTATGCCGAGCAATCCTCCGATTGCAGGCGCCCAGCAGCCGGCAGCGTTGACGACTTTGTCGGCGACCCATGTTCCTCGGTCCGTATCGACGGCATAACCGTTCCCGCTTAGTTTGGTTACGTTCTGCACCGTCGTGCCCAAACTTATCGTTGCGCCATGTCGCCTTGCACCGTCGGCGAGCGCATACGTCAGCAAATACGGATTCACCGTCGAGTCCGATCCGCATTCCAGCCCGCCGGGCAGATCGTCGGCGAAGTAGCGCGACTCCTGACGAATATCGTATCGATCAAGCATTCGAAACGGAAGTCCAAGCTCCGCTTGCCGCGCGACCCAGCTTCGCGCCGCTTCCATCTCCGCTTCCGTCTCGCATACGAACACGCTGCCAGGGGCCCGATATTCGAATGGCTGCTCCAGCTCACGGGCCAGCTCCGCGACGATGCGCTGGCTCTCGATCGACATCAGACTGTCGAATCCTGGTTCCTTGTCGATGACGAGAATGTTCCCGTCGCATCGCGACGACGTCCCTTGCGCAATTTCTCCGCGTTCAAGCAAAGCGACGGACAATCCCGCCTTAGTCGCGAAATAAGCAACGGACGCGCCAATAATGCCGCCTCCTAAGACGAGCACGTCCGCATGCCGCTTGACTGTCATAGCCTTCACCTTCCGATACAAATATTTACACTTTCAATTGACAGTGTAATAATTAAGTTACACTTTCCAAGGGAGGAACTTTACGTTGCAACCTACTTCCGCGCATGCTCATATGGACCCGTTCGCCAGCCTGATCGGGGAAAGTCCCGCATTGCTTTCCGTTATTGAAATGGCCCGCAGGCTGGAGCATTCGGCAGCCACCGTAACGCTAACCGGAGAAACCGGCGTTGGCAAAGAAGTGTTCGCAAGAGCAATTCATGCGCTGCGCGAAGCGGCCGGCTCCCCCTTTGTTGCCGTTAATTGCGGAGCCTTAATGGCCAGCCTTGCCGAAAGCGAGTTGTTCGGCTACGAGAAGGGCGCTTTCTCCGGAGCCGATGCGCGTGGCAAACCGGGCAAGATCGAGCTGGCTCGAGGAGGCACGTTGTTTTTGGATGAAATCGGAGAGATGTCTCCCGACTTGCAAGCGAAGCTGCTGCGCATTCTCGAAGACCGCGAATATTATCCGGTCGGCGGTACGCGCACCCTCCGCTCGGACTGCCGCTTCATCGCTGCAACGAATCGCGATCTGGCTATGCTTGTGGAACAGGGGAAATTCCGAGAAGATCTGTATTACCGACTAACCGTTATAGAACTGGAGATCCCGCCGCTGCGGCACCGTGCCGAGGATATTCCGCTGCTCGCTGCAGCGTTCGCGGAGCGATTCGGCTGCGCCATGCCGATAGACGGCGAACTGCGGTCGCTGCTTACCCTTCATCCATGGTCGGGCAATGTCCGGGAACTGCGCAACGCGATCGAACGCTTATGCGTGCTATCCGCAGACGGAGCGCTAAGAGCGGAGCTTCTGCCTCCAGCCGTGCTGCGCAGCACAGCTCAGCGGAAGCCGCCGTTCTCCGAAACGCATAACGACCAAAGTCACTCATTGCCCGCGCAAGGCGCTTTATCCGATTGGCTCGCCATTTATGAGCGCCGATTTATCGAATCCGCGCTTAAGGAAACGGAAGGCAACAAACAAGCGGCCGCCCATCTTCTCGGCATCTCGCGCATGACGCTCTACAAACGCATCAATGCTCTGTTCGGGACTGATCCAAAAAACTAAAGAGTCCTCCATTCCTTCGAAAAACCGGTTAACTGCTCTACGGATCCGTCGTCGTTCACGTATAGATCGTCTTCGATTCGCACCCCGCCGAAGCCGGGAATATAAATGCCCGGCTCGATCGTCAGCAGCATGCCGGCGGTGACGGGCTGCTCGTTCCAGCCGTGAACGGAAGGCGGCTCATGGATCTCCGTCCCTAGCCCGTGGCCGACACGGTGCGGGAATCGGTCTCCATAGCCCTGCTCTCGAATCCACGACCGCGCCGCTTCGTCAACCGATGCAAGCGCCGCTCCAGGCAGGAGTGCGGCGATCGCCCTTCTGTTCGCTTCCTTCACCGTTTCGTATATCCGCTTATGCTCGGGGGTTCCTGAGCCGACAAAGAAGGTCCGGGTCATATCCGATAAGTAGCCCTCATAGCTCGCGCCCATGTCGACCAGCAGCCAATCGCCATCGACGATCGCATAATCTCCGCTCTCCCCATGCGGCAAAGCCGAGCGTTCTCCGCCAAGCACGGTCGTCTTGAATGCGGGGCCATCTCCTCCGGCTAGGACGATCTGGCGTTCGATTTCCTCCGCAAGCTCCCTCTCCCTCATACCTCGGCGGAACGTGCCTAATGCAGCTTCGAGCGCAGCGTCCGCCATTTCTGCCGCCGCCTTCACGAGATCTGCTTCCTCCCGCGTCTTGCGTCCCCGCAATTGCCCGATGTCCGAACCGATATCGACGAACTCCGTACTCGGCCACAATCGAAACAGCTGTTCCGCCGTTTGCCATGACAGCGTTTCTTTCTCGATGCCGCAGCGCATCGGCTCCGACCCGCATGTTTCCCTTAATGCTTCGGTCGCCTGCTTGCCGTCCGGAATCGGAACAAGCCTGTCGATCCCTTGCGCAAGGGCTGCCTTCGTCTCGTCTAACGCCGGGACGAACAGAATCGTCGTTCCGTCCGCCTCGATCCACAGCGCCATGAATCGCTCCATCGGATCCGAACGGAAGCCTGTCAAATAAGCGATAGACGCCGGCGAAACGACAAGGAACGCCCCGATGCCTCTCCCGTCCAGCTTCTCCAGCAGCATGCTTTTCCTTTTTTTGTACGGCATATTCAAACGGAATCCCACCTTATTGATTCTTTGGGACGACAACATCCCTAGTCATTAATAGCTACTGCAAAAACAATGCCATGGAGATGCCATTTGCAAAATTTGATTTACGGCTCAAAGGATGGCACGAAATTTGCATCTTTAATTGGTATCCAGCCCAATCCACAAGGAGGCTATTTGCATGAATGATTCATTCCTTATCATTTGCAGATGCGAGGAGGTCACGCTGGGGCAGATTCGCGACGCTATACGCCAGCATGACTGTTCCGCACGCGAGACCAAGCTGCGCACGCGCGCCGGAATGGGAATATGCGGCGGCCGTACGTGCCGACCGCTTCTTGATCGCTTGATCATGCCGCCTTCAGGTGACTCTACCTCCGATCTCCCGCTAAAAATCCAACCGCCGGTTCGGCCGATGTCGTTCGCTGAATGGGGGCAATCAACATGAGCGGCGGAAGAATCGAACAGCATCCCGTTCTTGGTCCTCTCCCGCCCGCTGCAACGATCTTATTTACCTTCGATGGGCGAAGCTATGCTGCGCGAGAAGGCGAAAGCGTCGCCGCTGCGCTGCTTGCCAGCGGCGTTCGGACGCTCAGACTTCACGAAGAGCATGGATCGCCTAGAGGCATTTACTGCAACATCGGACATTGCATGGAATGCCGGGTAACTATTAGCGGCATATCCGGCGTTCGCGCCTGCCTAACTCCTGTGAGGGAAGGCATGGTGGTCCGTTCAGGAACCGTGTTGCCTACTCCGTTCCGGCATGCGGCAGAAGCAGAAGCAGAAGCAGAGAGGAGTACACCTCTATGAACCAGACTTATGATCTTATCATCGTCGGCGCGGGGCCGGCCGGCTTGGCGGCAGCCTGCTGCGCATCGCAAGCCGGACTGAAAGTGCTGCTGCTGGATGAATTCATGAAGCCGGGCGGGCGCCTGCTCGGTCAACTCCACCAGGAGCCAGGCGGCGCCTGGTGGAACGGCATTCGGGAAGCCGAATTGCTCGTGCTTGAGGCACGGGAAGCAGGCGCGGATATTGAAACCGGCGTGTCCGTCTCCGGTCTGGAACGGTCCAGCGATAACGGCTGGACGATATGGACGGTCCGCGGCTGCTATCGCGCCTCCTTCGTCCTCCTCGCTACCGGCGCTGCCGAGTCGGCAAATCCGTTGCCGGGCTGGACGCTGCCCGGGGTTATGTCGATCGGTGCGGCTCAGGTCATGACGAACGTACAGCGCGTCCGTGTCGGCAACCGGGGCGTCGTAATCGGCATGAACGTGCTCGCCATGGCCATCATGTCCGAGCTGCGTCTGGCCGGCATCGATTTGGCCGCGATTGTGCTGCCTCCCGGCAATGCGCTTAACGGTACTTCATCCCATCCCGCAGCCGTCCTTGACTCGCTTCTGCGTTTCGCGGATTTAGCGCCGAACGCGATGTTCAAATACGGTGCGAGGGTTATGCAGCAGAGCAGCCTGTTGCGTGAACTCGCGTTAACCCTGTATCCGAAGCAAGGGATGCGCATGCTGAACGTACCGCTTCAGCTTCGCCGCTGCGCGGTAGAGATTGTCGGACGGGAAGCCGTCCAAGGCGTGATCGTTGCCGACGTCACATCGCAAGGCGAACCGATTCCCGGCAGCGAGCGCTTCATCGAAGCCGACTTCGTCTGCATCGCCGGCGGCTTATACCCGCTTGCGGAGTTGGCTGCCGTCGCCGGTTGCCCTTTTCGCTACGTGCCGGAGCTCGGCGGACATGTTCCGGTACATTACGAGAACATGCAAACGCCGCTTCCCGGCCTCTACGTTGCCGGCAATATTACCGGCGTAGAAAGCGCGAAGGTCGCGATTGCGCAAGGCAAGGTAGCCGGGCTTTCAATCGCGATAAGCGCCGCCGCTGTGAAAGCGCCCAGCGAAGTCGAGCTGCTTGGCGCCATGGAGCAGGTCAAGCAAACGAGACGGGAGGCGCTCATTCAGTTTCATCCCGATATTGCCAGCAGCCGAGCCAAATTGTACGAATCGGAAGTCGTATAGCCATTCTTTTTTTGATCGATTAATGCTCAGTGAGTGGAATGGCGGTATGGCTATACTGGATAATTGCAGTAACTTCAGGCTGTATTTCGCCATATCGAGAGCTATATTGGATATTTGCAACATAGACCTCGATCTTGCACCTAAAATGCCGTCAAAAGCGCATAGTTACTGCGAATACGGCTAGGCCCCTTAAATCCGGAGTCTTACCCAACAAATAATGTCTGTTCGAAGTAAAGCTTATTATTTCGGGCGATTACATTGCTTTATGAA